>JBARBX010000767.1:0-4319 GCA_049793535.1 Steroidobacteraceae bacterium
ACCTCGCCATCGATACCGGGTCGCCCTTCCAGGGCGGCGCCGGCGTCGATCTCAATTTTATACCGCTGGATGCCATCGACCACGTCGAAGTGCTCACCGAGGGCGCGGCGGCACAATACGGCAGCGACGCCATCGCCGGCGTCATCAACATCATTCTAAAGAAGAACTCATCCGGCGGCAGCCTCACCGGCACCTATGGTCAGTACGGCGATGACGGCGGCGGCAAGACCGGGGACATCAGCGGCAACGCCGGCTTCGAACCGCAAACGGGCTCCTTTTTCAACGTCACCGGCGAGTTCCGCTCGCACGGCCACAGCAATACAGGCGAGATCGACCCTCGCTTGTACCCGGCCAACCTGGCCGCTTCCGGCTACCCCGATAGCAACGCGGCGAATGTGCCCGGGTATCCCAATCTGAACAAGATCGATGGCGACGCGGCGGTTCTACAGTCGATATTCGCCGTGAACACGGGCTTCGACTTCGACGGCGGCACGGAGCTGTATTTCACGGCCACCTACGGCCACAAGTATGCGGCCTCCTACGAGAATTACCGCGTGCCGAGCAAGTCCGTCTATACCGATCCGACTACGATGGTAAACACCTACTCGCAGCCCAATGGATTCAATCCCCAAGAGGCGGACGATGAGAACGACTACCAGTTCACCGCCGGCATCAAAGGGATTGCAATGGGCTGGGATTGGGATCTGACCTCCGGTTTTGGCGGAGACAAGGATAGTCTGTACACGCTGCAAACCGTCAATACCGGTTACTACAGTGACACCGGCAATGTAGCGGCCGGAATGCTCAGCAACATCTACGACGGTTATCTACAAGCCACTCAGTGGACTTCCACCATCGATTTTCGCCGCAATTTTGAAGTGGGATTCGCCGCGCCGCTCAACGTGGCATTTGGCGGCGAGCATCGGCGCGATACCTACTCGATCGGTGCCGGCCCCACGATATCCTGGGAGGACGGTGGCGCTTCTTCTTATCCTGGCTTTACGCCGCTGAACGCCGGATCCAACTCTCGCACCAACGATGCCGGCTACATCGATTTCTCCACCAAACCGGTATCCGCGCTGCGTGTCGATGTCGCGGCACGATTCGAACACTACAGCGACTTCGGCAATGCGACGGTCGGCAAACTCACGGCACGCTATGACTTTTCCCCGGAGTTCGCGCTCCGCGGCACGGTCAACAACGGCTTCCGCGCTCCCACGCTTGCCGAGGAATTTTACTCTTCGACGAACGTCGGGCCGCTGACGGCCTACGTGCAACTGCCGCCGAACTCGCCGGCCGGCCAATTACTCGGTCTCGGCAACGGTCTCCAACCCGAGAAATCGGTGGACTTCAGCGTCGGCCTGGTGTGGCGCCCGATGGAGCACATGAGCACGAATCTGGACGTGTATCAAATCACGATTACGAATCGCATCGTCGGCAGCGGCAACGTGCAAGGCCAGGTCAACGGCGTGCCGACGGCCGCCTACGCGGGCGTCAATGCGGCAATCGCCGCCTATTCGCATGGATCGGACGTCATCGACCCGGGTATTCTGGGAACGTGCCCGCCGGGTCCGTCCGCGACCATCGTTTGCGGCTCGTACGGCATCAATGTCTTTGCGAACGGCATCGATACCCGAACTGACGGCGCCGACCTGGTGTTCAACTTCCCCTACGATTACGCCTTCGGCAAGATCGACTGGTCCGTCAGTGCGGCGTGGGACACGACGTCGATCACCAAGCGAGCCGCGACTCCCGCGGCGCTCGCGGGGGCCACGCTGTATGACGTGGAAGCCTACTCGGAGCTGCAAACGGCCAGTCCGAAATACGTGATCAATCTCGGGGCCCTGCTGACCATGGACAAGCTGTCCGTCAATCTAGTGGAGAAAATCTACGGCCCGTCGGCGGACTACGAGAATGACGATGGCGACAACCCCACTAACGCCAACGAGTACTTCAGGGACGAGATCGGGGTGACGGCGATCACCAACCTGGATGTTGGGTTCCAGTTCACGGAGGGTCTGCGGTTGTCCATCGGTGCGCAGAACCTCTTCAACAGGTTCCCCAACAAACTCAACAGCAACATTCTGAGCCATGAAATTGCGGCCGGCGACAACGCAGCCGTGGATCAATATCCGATCTTTTCGCCCTTCGGCATCAATGGCGGTTTCTACTATGTAAAGGCGGCCTACCGGTTCTGAGTTGGAACTTCGCTTGTGACTTGGAGAAGCGATGCCCGATCGCGGTCTCCGGGGGCGGCATGAACTGCCGCCCCTCTCCAGGTTGAGCGCTTGCACTCGGTCGGGATCAGCGCGGATGGGGTAACGCCGCCACTTGGGCCGCGGTCGCCTTGTCTTTCCAGCGGTTGCCGAAATGGCTGCGCACGTAGTTGACCACGTCGGCAATCTGCGCGTCGCTCAAGTGCGGAGCGCCAAAAAACGATTGGTCCGCCGGTGCGCCGAACGACGGCATGCCGTTCTTGCCATTGAGCACGGTCAATGCCACATACTGCCAAGACACCAAGGCCGGATCGCCTGCCAATTTTGGATAGTGCCCGGCGCCGACGGCGCCTTGACCCTCCGCCATGTGGCAGCCCTGGCAGATATGAGTGTAGGTTTGCGCTCCACCGGCGCTGTCGGTTCCGCCACCTGCGATTGCGCCGGAATCATCGGCGTGCACGTTCAACCCCAAGCCGGCGGCCAGCGCCAACCCCGCGAGACCTCGGACCGCGACCCGGACGGGGCGGAGCGGGAGAGTCGTGGTGCTCATACGCTGGCTCCCTGCGCGACCGCGCGCTGATGCAGGCGTCCAATGGCATCGAGCGCCGAAGTGACCGCGCCTTCCTGCCAGCCGCCAATGTAGGAGGCGTGTTCGCCCGCCAGTGCGATACGCCCGTCGATGGTGCACAAATCATCGTAATGCTTGGCGCGGGCATCGGCGCTCCACACGCCGAAACAGCCCATGGTGAAGGGGGAGCGGTGCCAGGCGACGGCCACCCCGTTGTCGAATTCCTGCGAATACTGCGGATGAATCTGGCTGCCATATTCGAGCGCCTTGCGCACACGCTCCTCCGGCATCATCGCGGTGAACTCCATGGCGTCCCGGCCGAAAATGTAGGCGCCCAGGAGCACGCCCTTGCCGCCGCTGTGGAAGCCCATATTCGGATACGAGATCGTGGTGATGGGCAGATCGGTGTAGGAGATGCCGCCGTAAATGTGCTCATCCTCCTCCCAGAAGCGGCGCTTGAATTGCAGGCCCACCTTCACGGACGAGGCGTAGGGCACCGCGGAGATGGCGGAGGCCAGGGCGGGTCCGACATTCATGGGGATTTGCGCGAGGATGGGCAGGGGGATGGTGCACAGACACCAATCCGCGCGGGCGTTGAGGCGCGTCCCCGGAGTGCGCGTGTCCTCGTAGACGACGCTCACCCCCCGATCGTCTTGGCGAATATCGGTGACCTTGGCGTTATAGCGGATCAGAGGGCCTAATTCGCGGCCGAAAGCCTCGCCGATGCGGCCCATGCCGCCGACGGGTTGGAATAATGCCGTCTGCATGTCGAAGGCATCGCCGCGGGCTATCGCAGCCCAGAGCCGGGAATCCAACAGATCGGCCATGGCAATGGGTTCGGAGGGAATGGGCCGCGCCGTCAACCCGCCGCCCGGGTTCTTTTCAAACCCGCGTCGATCGCTGCTCCGTTCGCTCGCAACATAGGCGTAGTTCTTGTCGAGGGCACCCCAGTCGCGCAGCGAGTCGAGCAGCTTCGCCTGGTCCTCCTTGCTGACCGCGGCGTCGAGGGTGTTCTGCCGCGTGGCTTTGGCGAGCAGCTCCGCCACGTGCCCTTGGTAGTCGGCCTTGATCTCCCGGTAGCGCCGCGGCTTGCCGCCGAAGGCCCGGCTGCTGTGCAGGTAGGCGTTGTAATTCACCTGCAGGAAGGGCTCGAGCGCCACGCCCAGCCGCTTGCAGTAGTGCAGCATGCCGCGATGGTGGTACGGAATTCTCCAGGGCCCCGGATTGATATAGAGGTCCTTGTCAAAGTCGCACTGTTGAGTGAAGCCGCCGAGCTCCGTATAACGGTCGCCACCGCGCAGGGACCAATTCCGCCCGCCAGCCCGCGAGTTGTACTCCAGCACCTGTACCTTGTAGCCGGCGTTGCGCAGCTCGTAAGCGGCGCTCATCCCCGCCATGCCGGCTCCGAGGATCAACACGGACGCGCCGGCAGGCGCGCCTTTCAAGTCGACGGGACCCCGGTAGGGCGACTCCGCCGCCAGCCCTAGGCTGCTCATGGCGTGATACAGGGCGGAGGCGCCGGCGCCGACGCCGAT
>JBARBX010000768.1:0-1928 GCA_049793535.1 Steroidobacteraceae bacterium
GTATTCTACGGGTAAAGATTTTGACGAAACGCAAGAGATGCCGATGAAATAAGGGTTCCGCGGGCGTAGTTCAGTGGTAGAACATCAGCTTCCCAAGCTGAGTGTCGTGGGTTCGATTCCCATCGCCCGCTCCAACTTTAGAACTGCATCTTTGCTTCCGTAGCTGTGAAACAAGCAACTCCGAGGAAACATCCATGCCCATCAGCAACGTCCGTGGCGTCAACATTAACTGGCAGGTCATCGGCGACCACGGCCCGTGGGTAATGGCGACCACGGGCGGCCGGCGCGGTCACGACGAATTCATTCCGATGGCGCAAAAGATCGCGCGCAACGGCTTCCGCGTGATGCTGCACGATCGCCGCAACACCGGCGCATCCGATCTTTGGATCGACGGCGACGAGGGCGAAGAGGCGCCGTGGCTTCCCGACATGTACGAATTGATGCGCAGCCAGGATGCGCTGCCGGCCTTCTTTTGCGGCTCATCGGCCGGCGCGCGCACGTCGATCCGGTTTTATCTGAAGTATCCGCAAGCCGTGCGCGGCCTGTTGCTGCTGCGCGTCACCGGTGGCGCCTTTGCGGCGAACCGGCTGCCCGAGAACTACTATGGGCAATTCATCGCCGCCGCCCAGCAAGGCGGCATGGAAGCCGTCTGCGCCATGGATGCGTGGAAGGAGCGGTTCAAGGAGAACCCGCGCGGCCGCGACTATCTCGCCAAGTTGCCGGCGGACAAGTTCATCCAGGTGTTCACGCGCTGGAAGGAGATTTTCGCGGCTGGCGGCAAGCATCCGGTGATGGGCGTGACCGAACAGGAATTGCGCTCCATTAAGGTGCCGACCATCATCATTCCGGGCAACGATCAGACTCATTCCAGCGCCAGCGCGGCGGTTGCGCACAAATTCATTCCCGGCAGCGAGGTTCACCAGTTGCCGATCAAGGACCAGGAGGTGCCGCTCATTCCATTCCCGGAATGGGGCCCCTACGAGGAAGAGATCGCGCGCGTCTTCGTCAATTTCATGCAGCGCGCCATGGCGGCGGAGAAGACCGCGGCCTGAACCCCGGGGCCGCGCCCACCTTCACGGACGAGTGGTCTGCGACAGTCCTGACCTGGACATTTCTGGACTTTTCAGGTTCCGTCGGAATAATTGAATCAGCAACCCTGCTTTGAATCGCAGGACAACCCAACTTGGGAGGCAAACAATGAAGCGCGCCGCCTTTTTCGCTTTGGCCGCAGCTCTTGGTTTCGCGCAGCCGGCGCTCGCACAAGAAACAGTCAAGGTGGGAGCCGTCGAGGGCCTGAGCGGCCCGATCGCCAAATACGGCGTGCCCATCCGCCACGGCATTGAGCTAGCCGTCGATCAGGTCAACGCCAAAGGCGTCATCGGCGGGCGTAAGATAGGGATGATCTTCGAAGACTCAGCCGGTCAGAAGGATCAGGCGCTCAACGCCATGAAGAAGCTGTTGGCCGGCGACCACGTTGTCGCGGTGTTCGGTCCGACGCTGTCCAACGAAATGTTTGCTGCAGGTCCAGCGGCGGTTGAGCGCCAGATTCCCGATATCGGCACCTCGACCACGGCTGACGGCATCACCGACATCGGAGATTGGATCTTCCGCACCGCAATGCCCGAGGCCGACGTGATTCCAGTTACGGTCGCGACCGTGAAGAAGAAATACGGGGCCAAGAAGATCGCGCTCATGTATTCTAACGACGACGCCTTCACCAAATCGGGCTTTGACGTCATGAAGGCGGCGGTGGAGAAGCAGGGCATAGAGATCGCCACCGTAGAAACGTTCAGCACCAAAGACACCGATTTCTCTGCTCAGCTCACCAAGATCAAGGGCCTGAACGTCGACGCCATCGGCATCTCCGCACTCGCCGAGGCTGGCGCCGGCGTCATTCTGCAGGCGCGGCAGCTCGGCATTCCGCCCAG
>JBARBX010000769.1:0-10861 GCA_049793535.1 Steroidobacteraceae bacterium
ACGTGGTCATTACAGCCGCACTGCGATCCGCAGTTGGGAAATTCGGCGGTTCCATCGCCAAGGTGCCCGCCGCCGATCTCGGCGCGCAGATCATCAAAGCGCTGCTGGCACGCACCGGCGTCGAACCTGCAAGCATTTCGGAAGTGATTCTGGGGCAGGTTCTCACGGCCGGCGTCGGCCAGAATCCGGCGCGCCAGGCCCTGATCCGCTCGGGAATCCCGCACATGGTACCGGGCATGACGATCGGCAAGGTATGCGGCAGCGGCTTGAAGGCGGTGCATCTGGCGGCGCAGGCCGTTAAGTGCGGCGATGCCGATATCGTCATCGCCGGAGGCCAGGAGAACATGAGCGCCGCGCCGCATGTGCTCAACGGGTCGCGCGACGGATTTCGCATGGGTGACGCCAAGCTCATCGACAGCATGATCATCGACGGGCTTTGGGACGCCTACAACAATTACCACATGGGCACGACCGCGGAAAACGTCGCGCAACAGTTCGGCATTTCGCGGCGGGAGCAGGATGAGTTCGCGGCGGCGTCGCAACAGAAAGCCGAGGCCGCTCAAAAGGCGGGGAAGTTCAAGGCGGAGATTGCGCCCATCGAGATCGCTTCCAAGAAGGGCACCGTCGCCTTCGATGCCGACGAATATATCCGCTACGGGACCACTGCCGAGACTCTGGGCGAGCTCAAGCCCGCTTTTGCCAAGGACGGCACGGTGACCGCCGGCAATGCGTCGGGAATCAACGACGGCGCGGCGGTGGTCATGGTGATGTCCGAGCGCCGCGCAGATGAGCTCGGTCTCAAACCGCTGGCCCGGATCAAAGCCTATTCCTCCGCCGGCGTGGATCCTAAAATCATGGGAATGGGACCGGTGCCGGCCAGCCAACTATGTCTCACCAAGGCGGGCTGGACACATCAGGAGCTGGACCTGATGGAGATCAACGAGGCATTCGCTGCGCAGGCGATCGCGGTCAACCGTCAAATGGGCTGGGATACCTCAAAGATCAACGTCAACGGCGGAGCCATCGCCCTCGGTCATCCCATTGGCGCTTCGGGCTGCCGGATTCTGGTGACGCTGCTGCATGAGATGATCCGCCGCGATGCCAGGAAGGGCCTCGCCAGTCTGTGCATCGGCGGCGGGATGGGAGTCGCCATCGCGGTCGAGCGCTGAGGCGCTCTGGACGTGGCGTCACATATAGACGCCGCCGTTCACGTTGATTTGCTGACCGGTGACGTAGTCTGCATCGGCGGCGAGGAACAGCACAGCTTTGGCGATTTCCTCAGGCAGGCCGAATCGGCCCATGGGGATGCGCGCCTTGATTTGAGCCTGCACGTTTTCCGGAACCTTGGCGAGCATGTCGGTAAGGGTAAAGCCCGGCGCCAGCGCATTGACCGTGATGTTGTACTTGGCAAGCTCGATGGCCGCCGTCTTGGTGAAGGCGATGATCCCGCCCTTGCTGGCGGAGTAATTCGCCTGGCCGAAATTTCCCGCCTGGCCGACGAACGAGCTGATATTGATGATGCGACCGTACTTTTGCTCGATCATGAGCGGCATCACCGCCATGACCCCGTAGTACACGCTGTTGAGATTGGTGTTGATGACCTCGAACCAGTCCTCGTCGGTCATTTTCCGCAGGGACTTGTCGCGCGTGATGCCGGCGTTGTTCACCATCACGTCGATACGGCCCCAGGCCGAAATCACACGCTGCACCATGTCGCGGGTTTCCGCCCCGTTGCCGACGTTCGCCTGCGCGAGCATGGTCTTGACACCCAGTGGCTTCAATTCCTCGACGACGCGCTGCGCCTCACTCTCGCTCGAACGATAGTTGACGGCTACCGCCGCGCCTTCCTTTGCAAGCGCAAGGGCGATTGCGCGCCCGATGCCGCGCGATGCTCCCGTGACCAATGCAATTCGTCCAGCCAATCTCCCCATGGTCCCCTCCTTCGTGTCGTTGTTGCCGTCGGCCGCCTGCTTGCCTGCGTCGCCCGCGTTACGGAGCGGCGGCTCGTTGCTGGCGCGCGTGCTCGCTCACCAATTGCTCGACGACGGCCGGATCCGCAAGGGTCGAAATGTCCCCAAGCTGATCCTGCTCATCGGCGGCGATTTTGCGGAGAATTCGCCGCATGATCTTACCTGAACGTGTTTTAGGAAGCCCGGGCGCCCATTGGATGGCATCGGGCGTTGCAATCGGGCCGATTTCCCGGCGAACCCAATTCTTGAGCTCTGCCCGCAACGGCTCGGTGGGCTCCACTCCGGCAATCAACGTGACGTACACGTAGATGCCCTGGCCCTTGATGTCGTGCGGGAACCCGACGACCGCGGCCTCCGCGACGTCGGCGTGAGCCACCAGGGCGCTTTCGATTTCCGCGGTGCCCAGGCGGTGGCCGGCCACGTTGATCACATCGTCGACCCGGCCGGTGATCCAGTAGTAGCCGTCGGCATCGCGGCGTGCGCCGTCGCCGGTGAAATACATGCCGGAAAATGTCTTGAAATAGGTGTCGACGAAGCGCTGGTGGTCGCCGTAGACGGTTCGCATTTGTCCCGGCCAACTGTCCAGGAGCACGAGGTTGCCCTCGCAGGCGCCCTGAAGGATATGTCCCTCGTTGTCCACGATCGCAGGCTTGACCCCGAAGAAGGGCAGCGTGGCGGACCCCGGCTTCAAATCGACGGCTCCCGGCAGCGGCGCAATGAGGATACCGCCGGTCTCGGTCTGCCACCAGGTGTCCACGATCGGGCATCGATGCTCGCCCACCATCCGGTGGTACCATTCCCATGCCTCGGGATTGATGGGCTCGCCCACGGAACCCAACAGGCGCAACGAGCGGCGGGACCAGGCTTTCACCGGTTTCTCGCCTTCACGCATCAGCGAGCGGATGGCGGTGGGTGATGAATAGAATATCGTCACCTGGTGCTTGTCGACAACCTGCCAGAAACGGCCCGAGTCGGGATAGTTCGGCACGCCCTCGAACATGACCGTGGTCGCGCCGTTCGCGAGCGGCCCGTAGACGATGTAGCTGTGCCCCGTGACCCAACCAATGTCGGCGGTCGACCAGTAGACATCGTCATCCCGCAGATCGAACACCATCTCGTGGGTGAAGGCCGCGTAGACGAGATAGCCGCCGCTCGTGTGCAGAACGCCCTTGGGTTGGCCGGTCGATCCGGAGGTGTAGAGAATGAACAGCGGATCCTCGGCGTCCATCACCGCGGGGATGCAGGCCTTCGCCTGCGGCGCCACCACCTCGTCGTACCAGCGATCGCGGGGCGCATACATCGAGACCGGGGTGCCGGTCCGGCGCACGACCAACACGTGTTGTACGCATTCGGTACCCTTGATGCTGAGCGCACCGTCCACGTTCTTCTTGAGCGGCACGCGCTTCCCGCCACGCAGCCCCTCGTCGGCGGTGATGACCAGCCTTGAATCGCAGTCCGCGATCCGGCCGCCGAGCGCCTCCGAGGAGAAGCCCGCGAACACGACCGAATGCACCGCGCCGATACGGGCACAGGCGAGCATCGCGACGGCGATCTCGGGAATCATCGGCAGGTAGATCGTGACCCGGTCTCCTCTCTCGACCCCCAGAGATTTCAAGGCATTCGCACATTGACAGACGCGTTCGTACAGATCGCGGTAGCTGATGTATTCCGATTGCCCCGGATCGTCGCCTTCCCAGATGATCGCTGTCTTGTCGCCGCGGGTCTCGAGGTGGCGATCCAGACAGTTGCTCGTGACATTGAGCTTGCCGTCGGCGAACCAGCGAATGCGACAATCATCGGCCGCGAAGGAGCTGTCCACAACCAGCGAAAACTCCTTGACCCAATCGATGCGGCGGGCGATGCGCCCCCAAAAACCCGCCGGGTCCTCGACGGACTCGGCGTACATCCGTTGATAGTCGCTTCGTTTGACCACCGCGGACGTCGCGAAACTCTCCGGGATGGGATACAGATTCTCGTGCATGTGCCAACTCCTCGACCTGCGCTGTCTCCGTCTAGAAGAACCCCAACGCTTTGGTGCCGTAGCTCACCAGGATGTTCTTGGTTTGTTGATAGTGATCCAGCATCATCTTATGCGTCTCGCGGCCGATGCCGGATTTCTTGTAGCCGCCGAAGGCCGCGTGCGCCGGATATGCATGGTAGCAATTGGTCCATACCCGACCGGCCTTGATGCCCCGCCCGAACCGATACGCGAGGTTGAGGTCGCGAGTCCAGACGCCCGAACCCAATCCGTACATGGTGTCGTTGGCGATCTCGAGCGCCTGCTCCGGAGTGTCGAATGCCGTCACCGAGACCACGGGTCCGAATATTTCTTCCTGAAAGATCCGCATCTTGTTGTGCCCCTCGAACACGGTGGGCTTGATGTAGTAGCCGCCGGCCAGCTCGCCCGGCAGCTTGTTCGCCGAACCACCCGTCAGCACTTTCGCGCCCTCCTTCTTCCCGATGTCGATGTAGGAGAGGATCTTCTCGTACTGATCGTTCGAGGCCTGCGCACCGATCTGGGTGTTCATATCGTACGGATCGCCCTGGCGGATGGCTTCGACCCGCTTGACCGCACGCTCCATGAACCGTTCGTAAATGGAGCGTTGCACGAGAGCCCGTGACGGGCAGGTGCAGACTTCACCCTGATTGAGGGCGAACATCGCGAACCCTTCGAGCGCCTTGTCGACGAAATCGTCGTCCTCGCGAAATACATCCTCGAAGAAGATGTTCGGCGACTTGCCGCCGAGCTCGAGCGTCACCGGAATAATGTTCTCCGAGGCGTACTGCATGATCAGCCGTCCGGTGGTCGTTTCGCCGGTGAAGGCCACCTTGGCGATACGCGGGCTCGATGCCAGCGGCTTGCCGGCCTCGAGTCCGAAGCCATTGACGATATTCAGCACTCCGGGCGGCAGGATGTCCTGGATGAGCTCGGCCAGCACCAACAGTGACATCGGCGTCTGTTCGGCGGGCTTGATGACCACTGCGTTGCCGGCGGCGAGCGCGGGGGCCAGTTTCCATACCGCCATCAGGATCGGAAAATTCCATGGAATGATTTGCGCCACCACCCCCAGCGGTTCATGGTAGTGGTAGGCCACCGTGTCGTCGTCCAGCTCGCCGAGCGACCCCTCCTGCGCGCGTACGCAGCTGGCGAAGTAGCGGAAATGATCGACCGCCAGCGGCAGATCGGCGAGATTGGTCTCCCGAATAGGCTTGCCGTTGTCGTAGGTCTCGACGGCGGCCAAGAACGGCAGGTATTGTTCCATGCGGTCGGCGACGCGATTCAGCAGGCGCGCGCGCTCGGCCACCGCGGTGCGGCCCCAGCCATCGGCCGCGGCGTGAGCCGCGTCGATCGCCCGCTCGACGTCTTCGGCTTGCGATCGCGCGATCCGGCAGATGACTTCACCCGTGGTCGGTGAGATGTTGTCGAAGTAGCCGCCTTTGAGCGGAGCCAGCCACTCGCCGCCGATGAAATTCTCGTAGCGGGAGCGCAGCGGAATCTTCCGCTCGATGGTCTTCAGGTGCGCCGCAAACGAGGCGCTTTGGCGAATGGGAGTCTCGTCGAGGGTTGAACTGATCGGCCGTACTTGGGCGGAACACATGACTGGTCTCCTTCAGTTGGGCGCTGTTTCTCGTGGCTCATGATTGCGCTGAGCGATGTGAACAACGTCTCACAATTGAAGAAGATTAGATGTAAGGGGATGACCTGATCAGGTCTCGGAATGTCCCATGAGGGACGCGCGAATCACTTCTGCAGCACGTATTCCCCGGGCGCATCGGCGATGGCCGGAAAACCTGCGGCGGATGACCCCAGCGGCGGCGGTGGCAGCCGCGTCTGGGTGGAATGCTGTTCGAGCCAGTGTTGCCAGACCGGCCACCATGACCCGGGCTGCGGCGGCGTCGCTTCGATCCACGCCTGCGGCGCCAGCGTTTCGCCCGCAGTGAGCCAGGTGCGAACCCGGTGGCGGCGCCGCGGATGCACCGGGCCGCTGACGATGCCGGCATTGTGGCCTCCCGAGGTCAGCAAAAACGTATAGTCCGCCGAACGCGTCAGGCCGCGCGCTTTGTACACCGACTGCCACGGCGCGACATGGTCGGTTTCCGTACCGACGACGAACATCGGTAGCTGGATGGCCGCAAGATCGATGCGGTGCCCCTCGGCCTCGAACTCGCCGCGCGCGAGAGAGTTGTCGAGGTACAGCCGGCGCAGGTATTCGGCGTGCATTCGGCACGGCATGCGTGTGCCGTCGGCATTCCATGCCATCAGATCGTTCGGCGTATCGCGCTTGCCGCGCAGATAGTTGTTGACCGCCGGCGTCCACAGCAGATCGCGCGAGCGCAGCAGTGCGAACGCCCCGCCCATCTGTTCGCTCTTGAGCACGCCGGTGCGCTGCATCACGGCCTCCAGCATATCGAGCTGACTTGGGCTGATGAACACCGACAGTTCGCCGGGCTCGCTGAAATCCTGCTGCGCCGCCAGCAGCGTGGCGCTCGCCAACCGCCGGTCGCCGTCGGCGGCCAAGCGCGCGGCAGCAATCGACAGCAAGGTGCCGCCGATGCAATAGCCCACCGAGTGGATCTTGCGCTCCGGCAGGATGCGCGACACCGCATCGACGGTGGCGCGGATGCCGAGTCGCAAATAATCATCCATCCCGAGATCGCGGTCGCGGGTATTGGGGTTCTTCCACGACACCATGAACACCGTGTGCCCCTTGGAGACCAGGTATCTCACCAAGGAATTGCCGGCCGACAGATCCAGGATGTAGTACTTCATGATCCAGGCGGGAATGATCAGAATCGGTTCGGCGAAAACGCTCGGCGTCGTGGGCGAATACTGGATCAACTCGACCAGCTCGTTGCGCATCACCACCTTGCCGGGGGATGCGGCGACATCGCGGCCGACGACGAACTTGTCGGTGCCGCTCGGTCCCTTGCCGCCGAATGTACGCTCGACGTCCTCGAGCCAGTTGCCGAAACCGCGCACCAGATTCTGGCCGGCTTCGGCACGGGTGGCGTCAAGCAATTCCGGATTGGTGGCCAGATAGTTGGCCGGCGAGATGGACTCTTGCGCATTGCGGGCCACGAATTCCAAGGCGCGCTCATTCTCCGGAGCCACTCCCGGAACACTGGACCAGGCGTTCTGCCACCAATCGACGTAATTGCGGTAACTGCGCGCATAGACGTTGAACGGCCACTGCGACCAGGCCTCGCCGCCGTAGCGTGCATCGCCCTCAGCCGGCGACAGCGGCTTGCCCGCGGCCGCCTTCAGGCCGAAAGTGACGCTGTCGACCCATTTGGCCAACGCGTCCTGCAGGATCTCTGCTTGCTTGGGGGGCTGCTTGGCGAGATTCAAGTACCAGTCCCACCACGCATTGGTGTAGACATCGGGGGCGAGACCCCCTGTGACGCCCGCCAGCTGTGCCCGCAGGGCCAGCTCCAATTCGGCCGCATCGGCAGTCTTCGTCATCTCGGGGTTTGGATTCGTCATGTGTCGGCCCGAGTTTATCACCGGGTCGCGCCGGGAATTCCCGGTATGCCTCCCCGCCAAGCGGCGGGGGCGCCATGGCGCCCGCCCCAGGTCGGGTGCGATATCAGCCCGCTTTCTTCTTCGCGAACTCGGTGACCTTGGACGTCGCTTCGCTCACCGCGTTGGTGAAGCTGGTCTGCGCCTCGGTCGCCAGGGTAACGAACTCCTCGGCGCGCGCACGCAGCTTCTCGCTGAGCGCCGTGGTGAGTTCGACCTGCTTGGACACGAACTCGGTCGGTGTCTTCGCGGCCAGGGCGGCGCCGGCCTGCGCCAGGCTCCACTCCAAATAGTCGCCGGCAACGGCGTACTGATAGCGCCCTACGCGGTCGATGGTCTTCATTCCGTCCTGCTGCGCCTTCAGCGCCGGCGCGAACGCATTGCGATAGGTCTCGAATATCGCCTTGGGATCAAAAGTCGAGTCGCTCATGTTGGCTCCTTAAATGTCGCGTTTCTTGGTTCGAACTCATTATAGCGAATTTTGTATGCACTGCAAGAGGAATCTTCAAACGCCGATTCCGGCCAGATAGTCTCCATTAACTAATTGTTTTATCTTGATTTTATTAATATCAATAAGGACATTCCGCAAGGACATCCGCATAAATACTTTGCGTTGCAAGAGACGCCTTGTCAGTCCGTCGACGCCGCCCGCGGCGCGGCGCATCATGCGTCCCAGAGCCCAATTTCGCGGGAAGCTGCGGTGACCGAGATTCTCGACCACATTCGTTCGCTCGAAGGCTATGCCGAGTCGAGCGGCGCCCGGTTGGTAAGGGGAGCCCTGCCCGAGTCGGTCCATGGTCGGATGTGCGGGCAGGTCATCACCCTGCGCGCCGGCCTCACCCCGGAACAAGAACTGCCGATTCTCGTGCACGAACTCGCGCATTGGCTCGCGCATCGCGATGCGGGTCCCGGCGCCCATTGCACGGTGTTTGAATACGAAGCCGACGCGGTCGAAGCGCTGGTGATGGCGCGCCTGGGATTGATTCAGCCGGGGTCCGATACAGCGGAGGCGCTGCTGTTCGCATCCGTGGCACGCGTGCACTTTGCGAGCGATCGCATCTGCGTCGCACTGGGGCTCGAGACCTGAGCGGCGAATCTCAGAGCCTCAAGCCTCCGTCCACATCGATGCAGCGGCCGGTAAAGAAATCGTTTTCGAATATGAACATTACCGTCTGGGCGATTTCCTCGGGTTGACCCAGACGTTTCAACGGCACCGGCGCCGTGAGCTTGTCCAGCACCTCCGGACGCATCGAGGCAAGAATCTCGGTGTGTGTGAAGCCGGGCGCCACCGAACCGACCCGGATGCCGTAGCGCGCGAGTTCCTTCGCCCAGACCACGCCCATGGATTCGACGCCGGCCTTGGCGGCGCTGTAGTTGCTCTGCCCGGCGTTGCCGACGCGCGAGATACTGGAGATATTCACGATCACACCGCCGTTGCCGAACTCGATCATGTGCGCCGCCGCTTCGCGCCCGCATAGGAAGACGCCGCTGAGATTCACGCCGATGACGGCATTCCATTGATCCAGCCCCATGCGCCCCACCACCGCGCCGTCCTTCACCTTCACGAGCAGTCCGTCGCGCACGATGCCGGCATTGTTCACGAGGCCGTCCAGCCGCCCGAAGTCCTCTGCGACCCGCTTCATGGCGGTGCCGACCTCGCTTTCGTCCGCGACATTCACATGATAGCCGCGCGCCTGCACGGACTCGGCCGCGCACAGCGCTCTGGTCTGATCGAGGTCGTCGGCATTCAGATCGAAAAGCGCGACATTCGCACCGTGCTGCGCGAGCTGCAGGGCGATCGCCCGCCCGATGCCGCGTCCGGCCCCGGTGACCACGACCGTTTTACCGCGAATGTCCATGGCGTCATTTACCTTTCTTGCGTCTGTTTTGAGTAGGTGCATCGTCCCGGGCCGCACTCTTGGAGTCGTCGGCGCTGCGCCCGCCGAAGACGTCGCGCGTGGCCGCCTGCACCTGACCCCACATCTCGGCGTTCTTTCGCGCAAGCTCCGCCAGCGGTGCGAAAGGAGTCTCGAGCGCCTTGGCCATTTGTGCCTGCACCGCCTCCTGTTGCTGCAGCATGGTCGTGAAGGCTTGTTCCAGGTAGCGGCTGAGAAGCGCTTGCATCGGACCGCCGTAGAAGCGGATGATCATTTCGAGCAATTCCGCGCCCAGTACCGGAGAACCGAACTGTTCCTGTTCGGAGATGATCTGCAGCAGCACGGACCGGGTCAGGTCCGCGCCCGATTTGTCGTCGATCACCTTGATCTTCTCGCCCGACACGATCAGCTGGCGCAGGTCATCCAGGGTCACATGGCGGCTGTCCGCCGTGTCGTAGAGGCGTCGGTTCGAGTATTTTCTTATTAGTCGTTCTTGCTGCATGATTCGGACCCTCTGCGCATCCTAGTTGAACCTTTCGCATTGCACAACTTGCGGCAGCCAGACAACAGTATACTGTCGACATGTAATCATATTTTTTCCCTATAACCAATGACTTAAGTCTCATTATCCGGATCAGTCAAGAGGATTCCCGTCGCAATCGACGTCTTTTGCAATGCATTCAGGAGTGGCTCATGGAATACGATCTATGGCGACAATGGCAGGCGTTCGCGGAATTGATGAACCCGGCCTCGAAATCCCGGTCGGCGGCCGACGCCGTCCCGGGCTTTGCGCCCTTTGCCGACGCTGCGGAACGTTTCAGCGGCGCGGCGCGAACCTTTGTCGACGCCCTCGGCAAATCTCCGGTGCCGGCGGCAGCCGATGCCGCGCGCGCGTTCACCGACTTTTTGCGGGAACAGTTCGCCGACTATCATCCGCCTTGGGCTGCGGGATTCGGTGCCGCCGCAGGCATTGGGCCGGGATCCTCGACGGACTCACCTGCGCTCGGTCCGAATCGCGAGCAGCAGCAGCGCTGGCAGCGCACGGCCGAAGCCTGGGGGCGCATGAATGACGCCCAGCGCCGGCTACAACGGCTGTGGTCCGATGCGCTGCGCGAAGCCGCCGGCGCGTTCGCGGCGAAGTCCGGGCAGCTGCAAGGGGCCTCCCTCGGTAAGGATTCACTGAAAAAGCTTTACGACACCTGGATCGAGTGCGCGGAGGAGGCCTACGCGCGCACCGCGCATGGCGAAGCATTTCGCGAGGCGCTGGCTGAGTTCGTGAATGCCGGCAGTGAGTGGCGCAAGGAAATGCGCACGAGCGTCGAGCACTGGTCGAAACAGTTCGACCTGCCCACGCGCAGCGAAATCAATTCGCTCAACGCCCGGCTCAAGGCGTTGGAAATGCAGCTGCGCGCAGCGCGCCCGAAGCCTCGCACGGCGGCCGTGAAACCCAAGTCGAAGCCCACGGCCCGCGGCGGCCGGGCGCGCCGTAAGCC
>JBARBX010000770.1:0-1628 GCA_049793535.1 Steroidobacteraceae bacterium
GAATACGTCGATCAACTCGCCAACACCGCCATCGACCGCCTGCTCGCCGCTCGCTAGCACGGGCCCTTAGATGCGGCAGGTCGTTCTCGATACGGAAACCACGGGGCTCGAAGTCGAACAGCAGCACCGCATCATCGAAATCGGCTGCGTGGAACTGTTCAACCGGCGGCTCACCGGGCGCACCTACCATCAATATCTCAACCCGGAGCGCGACATCGACGAGGGTGCCTCCCAGGTGCACGGACTGACCCGCGAGACGCTGGCGAAGGAGCCGACCTTCGCCCAGGTGCACCCCGAGTTCCTGGAGTTCGTCGGCGATGCGGAACTGATCATTCACAACGCCCCCTTCGACGTGGCGTTCCTGAATGCCGAACTCGCGCGCGTCGCGAGCGCCAACAAAATCGACCAGGTGTGCCGGGTGCTCGACACCTTGGCTCTCGCGCGGCAGATGCATCCCGGCCAGCGCAACAATCTCGATGCCCTGTGCAAGCGCTACTCGGTCGACAATTCGCGTCGCGACTACCACGGCGCCTTGCTCGACGCGCGCATCCTCGCCGAGGTGTACCTGGCCATGACCGGCGGACAGGCCAAGCTCACCCTGAGCGCCGAGTCGGATTCGAGCGCCATCGCGCGGCGCACGGGCTCGCTGCTGCGCTCGAGCGATGTGCGGATTGCGGTGATCCGGGCGGATGAGACCGAGCTCATTGCGCACGAGCACGTGCTTGCGCTCTTGGACCAGGCTTCCGGCGGCCAGACGGTGTGGCGGCGATTGTGAAACGGGTGTGAAGCGATTCGTCGAATGGTATCTTGAGTATTACCACCCTCAACCGTAGCCACGCCCGCCATGTCACAGTTGAATTCTTCTCTCCCGGAATGGGGCGCGGCCGCCGCGCATGCCTTCGAGATCAAGGATGCGCATTTGCGCGATCTCACCGCCGCGGACCCCAAGCGCTGGCAGAACTTTCATGTCGAGCATGGGCCCTGGCTGCTCGACCTGTCGCGGCAACGGATCACCGGCCAGACCTTGCCCTTGCTATTCGATCTCGCACGAGCGGCGGGTCTGCCCGAGCGCATCGCCGCCATGTTCCGCGGCGATCCCATCAACACCACGGAGCAGCGCGCGGTGCTGCACACGGCGCTGCGCTCGGATTTCGCCGGGCCGCCGGATGTTCAACGAGAGGTGCGCGAGTCGCGCCAGGCGTTGCGGGATTTCGTGAGCGCGGTTCGCGGCGGACAGAAACTCGGGATCACGGGCAAGACGTTCAAACACGTAGTGAACATCGGCATCGGCGGTTCGGATTTAGGGCCGCTGCTGGTGTGCGATGCCCTGCGGGCGGAGTGGAACGGGGACCTTACCCCGCACTTCGTCTCGAACGTGGATCGGACGCAACTGGAGGATTTGATCCGCACTATCGATCCGGCGGAGACGCTGGTCATCGTGTGCTCGAAAACCTTCGTGACTCAGGAGACCCAGGCCAACGCCAATGCGGCGCGGGCGTGGATCGTGGGGTCCCTGGGCGAGAAGTCCCCGGCGAATCACTTCGTCGCCGTGTCCACCAATGCTGCGGCCATGGATGCCTTCGGCATCGCGCCTGCCCATCGTTTCACCATGTGGGATTGGGTGGGGG
>JBARBX010000771.1:0-1949 GCA_049793535.1 Steroidobacteraceae bacterium
GGCTACCACCAAGCGGCATAGAGCCCGATCAGAACGGCGATTACGGCCAGTGCCGCACAGTTGAAACCGGTGCTCGTCGAGTAATCAATCCGCTTGATGTCCACCCTGAGCGCGGGACCGCGGCGGGTCTGCAGCAACGACAGTACGATGGCGATGGCAAAACACGCCAGAAACACCAGGCCGACTCGATCCATGAAGGGTAACGAAGGCCAAGCCATTTTCAGGATGAGCGACAGCACCGCGGAGGCGATCGCGGCGGCCAGAGCGCCGCTCACCGAGCAGCGCTCCCAGAACATGCCGAGCAGGAAGATGACGCAGATCCCCGGCGTGAAGAACCCGGTGAATTCCTGGATGTACTGGAACGCTTGATCGAAGCTTCCCAGCAGCGGCTTCGCCATGAGCACCGCGACGATCAGGGCAATCGCGGCAGTGGCGCGGCCGATCACCACCAAGTGCCGTTGAGAGGCCTGTGGGCGCAGCGGCCGGTACACGTCCATGGTGAAGATAGTGGCGATGGAATTGATCTTCGATCCCATGGACGCCACGATGGCGGCGATCAGCGCCGCGAAGACCAGCCCCAGAATGCCCGTGGGCAACATGGCCATGAGGTGCGGGTAGGCCTCGTCCGGCCGTTCGAGGTTGGGCGCCAGCGCCGCGGCGGCAATGCCCGGCAGCACGATGATCACGGGCATGAGCAGCTTCAGAAAGGCGGCGAGCACGATGCCCTTTTGCGCCTCGCGGACGCTCTTCGCCGCCAGCGCCCGTTGAATGATGTATTGATTGAAGCCCCAGTACGACACATTCATCACCCACATGCCGCCCAACAGCACGGACAGGCCGGGCAAATTCTTGTAGTTCGGATTGTCCGGCCGCAGGATCATCTTGAACTTCTCCGGAAAGCGCACCGTGAGGTCGTGAAAGCCGGCGATGATCCCTGCGTGCCCGGAGATTTTATCGAGCGCGATATAACTGATGATGAGGCCGCCCAGCACCAACAACGAGACCTGGACGATGTCGGTCAGCGCCACGGCCTTGAGTCCGCCGTACAGGGCGTAGGCGCCGGCGAACAGCGCGAGCGCGATGAGGGCGGTCTGCACCTCGATGCCCGCAACGGTATGAACGGCGGTCGCTCCCAGCCAGAGGATCGCCGTGAGATTCACGAAGACGTACACGCCCAGCCAAAAGACCGCCATGACCGTGCGCACACTGGTGCTGTAGCGCCTCTCGAGAAACTCGGGCATGGTGTAGATGCCGTTCTTCAAAAATATCGGCAGGAAGTACTTGCCGACGATGATCAGAGTGAGCGCCGCCATCCATTCGTAGGAGGCGATGGCGAGGCCGATCACATAGCCGGAGCCCGACATGCCGATGATCTGTTCGGCCGATATGTTGGCGGCAATCAGCGAAGTGCCGATCGCCCACCAGGGCAGCGCACGGCTTGCCAGGAAGTAGTCCTGCGCGTCCTTCTTGTGCGCGCCTTTTTCGCGCGACACCCATTGCGCAAGTACGAAGATCGAGACGGCATAGATGGCGATGATGGCAATGTCGATTGGCGAAAGAGTCACGCAGTTCCCCCGGTTGTTGTTGTCGTTGTTGCCGTGCCCGTCGCCGCCTCGATCCGGCTGCGAGCCTCGCGGAAGGCGCGCACCAGCAGTAGCGCACGACGCTCGATGTCCGCGAGGCCGTATTCCGGACGGAACAGCTCCGATCCGAAACCGAACCCGGCCGCACCGGCGGCCAGCCAATCGGCGAGGTGGTCCGCCGCGACGCCGCCGACGGGGAGGATCTGGGTGCCCGGCGGCAGCACCGTGCGCAGTGCCTGCAAATGCCGCGGACCGTAGGTGGTGGCCGGAAAGAGTTTCAATTGCGTCGCACCTGCGCGCAGGGCGCCGAAGGCCTCGGTTGCCGTCGCGATCCCCGGCAGCACGTGCATCGACCGCTGTGTTGCC
>JBARBX010000772.1:0-4443 GCA_049793535.1 Steroidobacteraceae bacterium
GCGCGGGGCTCGCGATCTACGACACCATGCAGTTCATCAAGCCGGACGTCTCGACCATCTGCGTCGGACTCGCTGCCTCGATGGGCGCGGTGCTGCTCGCGGGCGGAGCGGCGGGCAAACGCTACACGCTGCCCAATTCGAAGATCATGATTCACCAGCCCTCGGCCGGCTTTCAGGGCCAGGCGTCCGATATCGACATCCACGCCCGCGACGTCATGGAGACCAAGACGCGGCTCAACGCCATAATGGCCAAACACACGGGCCAAACCGTCGAACGCATCAAGCAGGACAGCGACCGGGACAATTTCATGACCGCGGATATTGCCCGGGCGTACGGATTAGTGGATTCCATGCTCGAGAAGCGCGGCGAGATCCCCACAAAAGCTTGAGTCAGCCCCTTCCCCGGTTAACTGCGCAGCGGACCCCCATCACAGCCCGCGAGACCTTATCTTTGCGTGAGGTCGGCCGGGTGCTATATAGTCAGTACCGTAGCCGCTTTCCGCGAGGATTCTCGGGGGGCGCGGCCAATTTGAGGACAGCATGAGCGAAGATTCGCGCGGCAAACATGATGACGGCAAGCTGTTGTACTGCTCTTTCTGTGGAAAGAGCCAACACGAGGTTCGGAAGCTCATCGCCGGCCCCAGCGTATTCGTCTGCGACGAGTGCGTGGAGCTGTGCAACGACATAATCCGGGAAGAGCTCGAGGAGCGCGCCGAGCGCACCCGCGACAAGCTCCCCAAGCCCCAGGAGATCAAGAAGGTCCTGGATGAGTACGTCATCGGTCAGGAGCGCGCCAAGCGGGTCCTGTCGGTGGCGGTATACAACCACTACAAGCGCCTGCAGACGCGCGGCGCCGAGGGCGTGCGCTCCCGCGACGAGGTGGAGCTCGCGAAGAGCAACATTCTCCTGATCGGACCCACCGGGTCCGGCAAGACGCTGCTGGCCGAAACCCTCGCGCGCCTCTTGAACGTGCCCTTCACCATCGCCGACGCCACCACCCTCACCGAGGCCGGCTACGTGGGTGAGGACGTCGAAAACATCATTCAAAAGCTGCTGCAGAAGTGCGACTACGACGTGGAGAAGGCCCAGACGGGCATCGTTTACATCGACGAAATCGACAAGATATCGCGCAAGTCGGACAATCCATCCATCACCCGCGACGTGTCGGGCGAGGGCGTGCAACAGGCGCTCCTGAAGCTGATCGAGGGCACCATCGCCTCGGTGCCGCCGCAGGGCGGCCGCAAGCACCCGCAGCAGGAATTCCTGCAGGTGGACACGACCAATATCCTGTTCATCTGCGGCGGTGCGTTTGCGGGTCTCGAGAAGATCATCATGAACCGCACGCACAAGAGCGGCATCGGCTTCGTGGCCGAGGTGCGCGAACAGAACGCGCGCCCGCACGGCAACGACGTGTTCCACGACACCGAGCCTGAGGATTTGATCAAGTACGGCCTGATTCCGGAGTTTGTCGGCCGCCTGCCGGTGGTGGCGACGCTCGAGGAGCTGGACGAGGATGCGTTGATTTCGATTTTGATGCAGCCGAAGAACGCCCTCACCAAACAGTACCGCAAGCTCTTCGACATGGAGGGTGTGGAGCTGGATTTCCGCGAGGATGCGCTGCGTTCCGTGGCGCGCAAAGCCATGCAACGCAAGACGGGCGCCCGGGGTCTGCGCACCATTCTCGAGAATGTGCTGCTGGACACGATGTACGACCTGCCGAGCTTGCGCAATGTCCAGAAAGTCGTGGTCGACGAACAGGTGATCGAAGGCCACAACAAACCCTATATCGTCCACCGGACCGAGGAGACTCGTTTGGTGGCCCCGGTCGAGGAAACACGACGCGCCACGGGCTCGGATCATTAGATCACGCGCTTGAAACTCAAGCTGGGCGGCCGCATGTACTCGAGATATGGGATTGCCCGTACGTGCCACAACCATAAAGGCCCCTTCAAGTGAGCGACGAACCCGTTGATGTTCCCGAAGTAGCGCCGACCTCGATCGGCATTCCCGTTCTGCCGCTGCGCGACGTGGTCGTCTATCCGCACATGGTGATTCCGCTGTTCGTCGGGCGGGAGAAATCCATCGTCGCGCTCGATCTGGCCATGAAGGCGGACAAGCGCATCCTCTTGGTCGCCCAGAAACAGGCGGACGTCGACGATCCTACGCCGGCGGACCTGTACCGGGTCGGCACGGTCGCGACCATTCTGCAGCTTCTCAAGCTCCCCGACGGCACGGTCAAGGTGCTGGTGGAGGGCGTGGACCGCGCCAGCATCGAGAAACTGGTGGAAGGCGAGTTCTTCTCCGCCGAGGTGTCGGTGTTCGCCGATATCGAACGCTATGAAGAGCGCGAAATGGACGTGCTGACGCGCTCGGTCATCACCCAGTTCGAGCAATATGTCAAACTGAACAAGAAGGTGCCGCCCGAGATCCTGACCTCGCTCGCCGGCATCGAGCAGGCCGGCCGCTTGGCGGACACCGTCGCCGCCCACATGTCGCTGAAGCTCTCCGAGAAACAGCGAGTTCTCGAAATCCCCGACGTACGCAAGCGCCTCGAGCACATGCTGGCCGTCATCGAAGGCGAGATGGACGTGCTGCAGATCGAGAAGCGCATTCGCGGGCGCGTCAAGCAGCAAATGGAAAAGAGCCAGCGCGAGTACTACCTGAATGAGCAGATGAAGGCCATTCAGAAGGAGCTCGGCGAGCTCGACGAAGCGCCGAACGAGATCGGCGAATTGGAAAAGCGCATCAAGGCCGCGGGCATGCCGAAAGAGGCCCGCGAGAAAGCGAATTCCGAGCTCTCCAAGCTGAAGCTCATGTCGCCCATGTCGGCCGAGGCCACGGTGGTGCGCAACTACATCGACTGGCTGGTGAAATCCCCGTGGAAGAAGCGCAGCAAGGTGCATTTGGACATCAGCGCCGCGGAGAAAGTGCTCGAAGCCGATCACTACGGCCTGGAGAAGGTGAAAGAGCGCATCGTCGAGTACTTGGCGGTGCAGCAGCGGGTGAAGAACCTGCGCGGCCCCATCCTGTGCCTGGTGGGACCGCCGGGCGTGGGCAAGACCTCGCTCGGCCAGAGCGTCGCGCGCGCGACCAACCGCAAGTTCGTGCGCATGTCCCTGGGCGGAGTAAGGGACGAGGCGGAGATCCGCGGTCACCGGCGCACCTACATCGGCTCCATGCCGGGCAAGATCATCCAGAATCTCGCCAAGAGCGGCGTGCGCAATCCCTTGTTCCTGCTCGACGAGGTCGACAAGATGTCGACCGATTTTCGCGGCGATCCGTCCTCCGCGCTGCTCGAAGTGCTCGATCCGGAGCAGAACAGCACTTTCAACGACCATTACCTGGAGGTCGACTTCGACCTGTCCGAAGTGATGTTCGTGTGCACCGCGAACAGCCTGAATATCCCGGCGCCGCTGCTCGACCGCATGGAAGTGATCCGCCTCCCCGGCTACACCGAGGATGAGAAGAGCAACATCGCGCGCCGCTATCTGTTGCCGAAGCAGGTCAAGCAAAACGGCCTGAAGCCCGATGAGCTGGTGGTCGGAGACGATGCCATCCAGGACATGATCCGCTTCTACACACGCGAAGCCGGGGTGCGCAACCTCGAGCGCGAGCTGTCGAAGATCGGGCGCAAGGCGGTCAAGCAGTTATTGCTCGCGCCGGCCGAAAAGACCGTGACGGTCGACACCAGGAACCTCGACAAGTATCTGGGCGTGCGCCGCTTCCGCTACGGCAAGGCGGAGGAGAGCAACCGCGTCGGTCAGGTCACGGGTTTGGCCTGGACCGAGGTCGGCGGCGAACTGCTGACGATCGAGGCGGCGGTGGTGAACGGCAAGGGCAAGCTCACCCATACCGGCCAGCTCGGTGAAGTGATGCAGGAATCCATTCAAGCCGCGATGACGGTGGTGCGCAGCCGCTCCGCCATGCTCGGGCTGGATGTGGATTTCTATCAGAAGGCCGACGTACACATTCACGTTCCCGAGGGCGCGACGCCGAAGGACGGACCGAGCGCGGGCGTGGGTATGTGCACTGCGCTGATCTCCGCGCTGACCAAGATTCCGGTACGCTCGGATGTCGCGATGACGGGTGAGATCACCCTGCGCGGCGAAGTGCTGCCGATCGGGGGCTTGAAGGAGAAATTGCTGGCGGCGCACCGCGGCGGCATCACCACCGTGCTGATCCCCGACGAAAACGTCAAGGATCTGGCGGAGATCGCGGACAACATCAAGGAAAAGCTCGATATCCGCTCGGTGAAGTGGATCGACGAGGTGCTGCAGGTCGCGCTGATGCACATGCCGGTGCCGGCCGCCGCCGCCGAGAAGGCGCCCGAAGTCATCGCCGACGAGAAGCCGCGCCGTAAGCCGGCACGAGTCAAGAGCCAGGTGAGGGCGCACTGAGGCGAGAATCCGTTCAAATCGCCTCAATAATTGAGGTGATTACATC
>JBARBX010000773.1:0-9917 GCA_049793535.1 Steroidobacteraceae bacterium
CTGCACCCCATGGACGAGCTGGCCGCCATCGAGTTCCTGTTGGACAAGATGAAGGACACCAAGACGAATGCGGACTTCTTCGACGCGATGAAGAGGTAGGCCCATGCATTGGTGGGCATGGATTGCCGTCGGCGCCATACTCCTGGGTTCGGAGATGGCGTTCGTCAACGCCCAGTTCTACCTGGTGTTCGTCGGGGCGTCCGCGCTCGTGGTGGGATTCCTGGGGCTCGCGGGCTTTGAGCTCGGCATCTGGGCGCAGTGGGCCGCTTTTGCGGTTCTGTCCTTGGGATCGATGCTGACCTTCCGCAGGCGGATCTACGAGAAGTTGCGCCCCAAGCTGCCTGGCATGAAGGCCGGGCCGGCCGGCGACACCCTGACCTTGCCGGAGGCGCTGCCCCCGGGTGAAAGCTGCCGCGTCGAGTATCGCGGCACTTCCTGGAGCGCGGTCAACGGCGGTACCGCGTCGATCGCCGCGGGCGGGCGGGCGCGGATCGACCGGGTCGATGGTCTTACCCTGATCGTACACGCTTTATAGAGCAGGAGAGTCTCGTGGAAATTCCCTTAGGCTACGGCGCCATCGCAATCGCCATCATCGTCGTGATCATGCTGGCGAAGACCGCGACGGTCGTGCCCCAGCAGAGCGCCTTCGTGGTCGAATACCTGGGCAAGTACAGCCGCACGTTGCAGGCGGGATTTCACATTCTGATTCCCTTCGTCGAGAGGGTGGCCTATCGGCACAGTCTCAAGGAAATCGCGATCGACATCGCCGAGCAGATTTGCATCACCAAGGACAACGTGCAGGTGGGAGTCGATGCGGTGCTCTACATGCAGGTGCTGGATCCGCATCTCGCCTCCTATGGCATCACCAACTTCGGTTTCGCCATTTCACAGCTGGCGCAGACCACGCTGCGCAGCGAAATCGGCAAGATCGAGCTCGACCGCACCTTCGAGGCGCGCGGCCAGATCAACACCAATGTGGTGAGCGAACTGGACAAGGCGTCGGCGGCCTGGGGCGTCAAGGTGCTGCGCTACGAAATCAAGAACATCACGCCGCCCAAAGACGTGTTGCAAGCGATGGAGAAGCAGATGCGCGCCGAGCGCGAGAAGCGCGCCGTGGTGCTCACCTCCGAGGGCGAGCGCGACGCCAAGATCAATGCCGCCGAGGGCGACAAGCAGCGCGTGATCAAGCAATCCGAGGCCAACAAGCAGCAGCAGATCAACGAGGCCGAGGGTCAGGCGGCGGCCATCCTGGCCGTGGCGACGGCGACGGCCGAGGGCCTGAGGCAGGTGGGCATTGCGCTGTCCGATCGCGGCGGCATCGAGGCCATGCAGCTGCGCATCGGCGAGGAATACGTGAAGCAATTCGGCAAGCTGGCACAGTCCGGAACGACCTTGGTGGTGCCGGCCAATCTGACCGACCTCGCCTCCGTCGTCACGATGGCCACCAGCATCGCCAGAAAGCAGCCGCCAAACCCCGCGGCGTGAAAATCCGCTTTTTGGAGTTCGTCGTGCTGGCGGCGGCGATGATGTCGACGCAGGCCATTGCGATCGACGCTATGCTGCCGGCGTTTCCCGTCATCGTCCGCGCCCTGCACGTCGCCAACGAGAACCACGTGCAATGGATAGTCACCGCCTACATGGCGGGCCTCGGGTGCGGGCAGCTCTTTTGGGGACTGATGTCGGACCGCTTCGGCAGGCGGCCCATATTGATCGGCGGGCTCGGGGTGTACGTGCTCGCCGCGTTGCTCTCCGGCCTCGCCGGCAGCTTCCATGCGCTGCTCGCCTGGCGTTTCGTGCATGGCCTGTCGGCGGCGAGCGCCGTGGTGACCCGCTCGGTGATCCGCGACGTGTATTCCGGGCGGCAGATGGCGCGTGTGATGTCCCTGACCTTCATGGTGTTCCTCACGGTGCCCATCATCGCGCCCAGCCTGGGAGCGCTCGTCCTGCTGGCCGCGACCTGGCGCACCATCTTCATCGTCTGCGGCATTTTTGCCGCCTGCGTGTGGGCGTGGGCGCTGGCGCGGCTGCCCGAAACCCTGCATCCGGAATACCGCCTGACCTTGAGCGTGAAGCACATCGCGGGCGCGGTCCGGCTGGTGCTCTTCAACCGCAATTCGCTGTTCTACACCTTCGCCATGACGGTCATGTTCGGCGGGATCATGGCCTACGTGGGCATGGTGCAGCAGATATTCGGCGAAGTATTCCACCGCGCGAGCCTTATGCCAACGATGTTTGCTTTGTGCGCGACCACCATGGGGGCCGCCGCATTTCTCAATTCGAGAATCGTCGAACGTTTCGGAATGAGGCGTATTTCGCAGACCGCGCTGCTCACCTACATCGGCATCACCGGCCTGCACGTGGCAGTCGCGGCCGCCGGACAGGAGCGGCTCTGGATGTTCGTCGCGTTTCAATCCGCCACCATGGCGTGCTTTGCGCTGTCGATTTCGAATTTTGGCGCGATGGCGATGGAGCCCGTCGCCGCGGTGGCGGGCATCGGCGCGTCTCTACAGGGATTCATGTCGACCGTGAGCGGCGCGCTCTTGGGCGCCGTGATCGGCCGTCAATTCGACGGCACATTGCTGCCGCTGGCGGCCGGATCCCTGGGCTGCGGATTGGCGAGTCTGCTATTCGTCCTGCTGGCGGAGAAGGGCAGGCTGTTCAGAGCTCAGCACTCTGCCTCAAGCGCCGCGGAAAAAGGCGTCGAGCTCGCTGCCTGAGGCGGCATTGGCGAAGCCGTCGAACCTGCCCTGTTCGACGATCAGCTTCGCCGCCCGCATGAAGCCGCCCCAGGCGGCGCGGGCCAGCGCTCCGCCGATGCTGATCCGCCGCACTCCGAGATCGGCTATCTGGTTCACGGTGAGATCCCCCGGCCAGCCCATGAGCAGGTTGACGGGCTTCGGCGCGGCGCCGGCGACCACCGCGCGGATCTGCTCGGCGGTTCGGATTCCCGGGGCATAGAGGCAGTCGGCGCCCGCGTTCGCGTACGCTTTGAGCCTATGAATGGTGTGATCGAGATCGGGTTGCCCGTGCAGGAAGCATTCGGCGCGACCGACCAGCAGGGTGCCGCCGCCGGCCTTGTCGATGGCTCTGCGCGCCGCGCGAAGTCGCTCCACCGCCGTATCGACGTCGTGCAGGGGGCGCGCCGGATTGCCGGTCGAGTCCTCGATCGAAAGCCCCGCGACTCCGGCGTCGACGGCGCGCTTGACGCTTTCCGCGACGCCCGCCGTATCGGGAGCGAAGCCGTTTTCGAAGTCCGCGTTGATCGGCAGGTCCGTGGCCTCGACCATCTCCGTCAGGTGATCGAGCACCCGGTCGCGCGACATTCCGCCGTCGCGATGGCCATGCGACCACGCGAATCCGGAGCTGGTGGTGGCGAGTGCCTTGAAACCGAGTCCCTGCAGATAACGCGCGCTGCCCACATCCCAGGGATTGGGAATTACGAAACAACCGGCGTCGTGCAATTTGTGAAATGCGCGGCGCTTATCGGCGATACTGGGACGGACATGGGTCATGCGGGCTCCCTCGATGAAGTCTTGTAACACGGCACTGTCGCTCGAGGAAATCGTCCAAGGCGGACTGTGCATCGGCTGTGGATTGTGCCAGAGCGTAGCCGGAGCGGAGAAGATCCAGATGATCTTGACTCCCGAGGGCCGCGAGCGGCCCGTCGCGCGCCAGCGGCTTGCGCCGGCGATGCTTGCACGCATCAACGCGATCTGCCCCGGCACCCGCGTCGAAGGCGCCGCGCCGTCCGAGGCGCCAAGCGACACCGTTTGGGGTCCGGCGCAGCATTTGGCCATTGGTTACGCGGGTGATCCGGCCGTTCGCCACCGCGCTTCGACCGGCGGAGTGTTGACGGCACTCGGCCAGTTCTTGCTCGCGAGCGGGCGGGTGAAATTCATTCTGCATGTCGCCGCATCTTGCGCTTCGCCCCTGCGCACGGAGCGGCGTTTGAGCTTCGACGCCGCCTCGGTGCTCGAGGGCGCGGGTTCGCGCTACGGACCGGCGGCGCCGCTGGTCGATTTCACGGAACTCCTGGAGCGTGCCGAACCCTTTGCGTTGATTGCGAAACCCTGTGACATCGCCGCCGTGCGCAATCTGGCGCGGATGGATCCGCGGGTCGATCAATACCTCGCCTATGCCCTGACCTTCGTCTGCGGCGGCGCCTCGGATTTGACGAAGTCCGAAGAGATCGCGAGCGAGCTCGGGATCCTTCCTAACCAGCTATCCTCGTTTCGCTACCGGGGCAACGGCAATCCGGGTCCCACGCAATTGGAGACCCGGGATGGGCGGAGATTCGAGCTGAGCTATCAGGAGATGTGGCAGGACGAGGCTACGTGGCGCATTCAACCGAGATGCAAGATATGTCCCGACGCCATCGGCGAGAGCGCCGACCTCGCCGCCTCGGATATCTGGCCGGGCGGCAGCCCGACCGGCGAGGACGCCGGCTTCAACGGCATCATCGTGCGCACCCGGCGCGGTCTTAAGCTGTATCAGGCGGCCGTCGCGGCCGGCGCCCTCGTTGTCGACCCGCGAGACTTGAGCTTTCGCGATCTCGACGATTTCCAGCCCCACCAGGTTCGCAAAAAGCGCGCGGTTTGGGCCCGCCTGGCAGGCATGAGAGCCGCCGGCCTAGCCGTTCCTGAAACCCACCAGTTGCGGTTGACGGAGTGCGCCCGCATGAACACCTTGGCGGAAAACCTGTCGGAGGCGCGCGGTGCGCGTCGGCGCGCGAAACAGGGATCCTTAGGCGAGCCGCCCGCGGTCGAACGCTGTTAGCGTTCGCGATCGATGGCGCGGTAACCGATGTCGCGGCGGTACTGCACCAGGTTCCAATGGATGGCGTGCACGAGGTCGTAGGCCTGGGCCTGCGCAGCGGCGACGGTATCTCCCAGACCGACCGCGCACAGCACCCGGCCGCCGGCCGTCACAATCTCCTTGCCGTGCATGGATGTCCCTGCGTGGAATACCTTTCCGGGCAGCCGCGCGGCGGCATCCAGCCCGTGGATGGGATCGCCCTTGCGGTAATTGTCGGGATAGCCGCCCGCCGCCATCACGACGCCGAGCGCGGCGCGCGCGTCCCAGCGGGCGTCGATGCCTTGCAGTCTCCCGCCTAGCGCCGCCTCGCATAGATCGATGAGATCGCTCTCGAGCCGCATCAGGATGGGCTGGGTCTCGGGATCGCCGAAACGGCAGTTGAACTCGAGCACATTGGGCGTGCCGTCCGCGGCGATCATCAATCCTGCGTAGAGAAATCCCAAATAAGGACTGCCGTCCGCACGCAGTCCGCGCAAGGTCGGCTCGATCACCTCGCGCATGATGCGCGTGTGCAGCGCCGGCGTGACGATGGGAGCGGGAGAATAGGCGCCCATGCCGCCGGTATTGGGTCCCTGGTCGCCGTCGTCGCGGCGCTTGTGGTCCTGGGAGGTGGCGAGCGGCAGAACGGCTTGATCGCTCGCGATCACAATGAAGCTGACTTCCTCGCCGCTCAAGAATTCCTCGATCACGATGGTGCGGCCGGCGGCGCCGAAACTGCCGCCGAGCATGGCGCTGCCCGCGGCGATCGCCGCCTCATGCGTCTCACAGATGACGACGCCCTTGCCGGCCGCCAGCCCATCGGCCTTGACGACCACCGGCAGGCGTTGAGCACGGATGTAGGCAGGATCGAAGGTCGCGGCGGTGAAGGCGGCGTAGCCCGCGGTGGGTATGCGATGACGCTTGAGGAAGTCCTTGGTGAAGGACTTCGATCCTTCGAGGCGCGCCGCGGCGCGGGCGGGCCCGAAGCATGCGCGGCCCGCCGCGGTGAAGCGATCGACGATACCGTCGACCAGCGGGCCCTCGGGCCCCACGATGGTGAGTCCGATGTCCTCGCGCACCGCCAACTCGAGCAGGGCGTCGATGTCATCGGCGGGAATCGCGGCGTTGCGCACCTTGGGCTCGAGTGCCGTGCCGGCGTTTCCGGGTGCTACGAAGACCACAGATGCGCGGGGCGATTGCGCGCACTTCCACGCGAGCGCGTGCTCGCGGCCGCCGCCGCCGACGATCAGTATCTTCATCAGTGCCGGAAGTGGCGCATTCCGGTGAACACCATCGCAATGCCGTGTTCATCGGCCGCAGCGATGACTTCCGCATCCCGCTTCGAGCCGCCGGGTTGAATGACCGATTTGATGCCGAGCTCGGCGACGGTGTCGAGCCCGTCGCGGAAGGGGAAGAAGGCATCCGATGCGATGCTGGCGGATTCCATGTCGAGTCCCGCGTCCTTCGCCTTCAGGGCGGCGATCTTGCTGCTCACCACACGGCTCATCTGCCCGGCGCCGATGCCCACCGTCGCCTTGTCCTTGACGCAGACGATGGCGTTCGATTTGACATATTTCGCGACTCGCCAGGCGAAGATCAAATCATCCAGTTCGGCGAGCGTGGGAACACGCCGGGTCACCGCGCGCAGTTCCTGGGCGCGGACCACGCCGTTGTCGCGCGTTTGCACCAGAAGCCCCCCGGCGACGCTCTTGTATTCGAGCAGTTGCGTGACGGGCAAGGAGAGGTCTCCGACCACCAGCACCCGTACGCTGTCTTTGGATTGAAGCAAAGCCTGCGCATCGTTCGACACGCCCGGCGCGAGAATCACCTCGACGAACTGCTGGTCGACGATCGCGCGCGCGGTCGCCGCGTCCAGTTCCCGATTGAAGGCGATGATGCCGCCGTAGGCGGAGGTGGGATCGGTGCGATAAGCCAAGCGATAGGCCTCCTCGAGGCTGCCTGCTCTGGCGGCGCCGCAGGGATTGGCGTGCTTGACGATGACGCAGCCCGCAGTATCGAACTGCCGCACGCATTCCAGTGCCGTATCGCTGTCCACGATGTTGTTGTACGAGAGCTCCTTGCCCTGAATCTGTCGCGCTTGAGTCACGGAAGCGCCGATGGCGCGCGGGTCGGTGTAGAACGCCGCCTGCTGATGAGGATTTTCGCCGTAGCGCAATTCCAAATGCTTGCGGAAGGACAGGTTCAGGTCGTCGGGAAAGGTCGCCGCGGTGCCGCCGATCGCGCCGGTGAAATAGGCCGACACCATGGCATCGTATTGCGCCGTGTGCGCGAACGCCTTGGCGGCGAGTCTTTGGCGCATGACGATATTGGTCGCGCCGGCGTTGGCGGCCAGTTCGTCGAGCAGCGCGCGGTAGTCGCCGGGATCCACCACCACGGTCACCGATGCATGGTTCTTCGCGGCCGCCCGCACCATGGCGGGACCGCCGATGTCGATATTGTCGACGGCATCCTCGTAGGTGCAGCCGACCCGCGCAACCGTGGCGGCAAAGGGATACAGATTGACGGCCAACAGGTCGATGGGTTCGATGCCGTGAGTGCGCATCACCGCCTCATCGACACCCCGCCTCCCGAGCAGGCCGCCGTGTATTTTCGGGTGCAGCGTCTTGACGCGGCCGCTCATGATTTCCGGGAAGCCGGTGTGCTCGGCCACTTCCTTGACGGTGATGCCGTGACTGATCAGGAGATTGGCGGTTCCGCCGGTCGAGAGCAGCTCGATGCCGCGTTCCCGCAACTCGCGCGCGAACTCGACGATGCCGGTCTTATCGGAGACGCTGAGCAACGCGCGGCGGACGGGCGTAAGCAAAATCCGGCCTACTCGTTGATCCCGAACTCTTTGAGCTTCTTGCGCAAGGTGCCGCGATTGATGCCGAGAATGGTCGCCGCGCGGCTCTGATTGCCTTGCACGTGGCCCATGACCACTTTGAACAGGGGTTCTTCGACTTCTCGCATCACGAGATCGTACAAATGCGCCGGCTTGTGGCCGTTGAGCGTCTCGAAATAACACTGCAGGGCCTCCTCGGCCTGCGAACGCAGGGGCACGCCCTTGCCATTCACCTTCAGATCGCGGCCATTGAAAGCCGGCGACATGTCTCTGCGTGATTTCGATTTCTTTTTGGCGACCATGGTCATCCCGTCCAAATTCCCGCGATCGTTGTTGTTGTCCAAACGCCCCTACGCGGCGCGATGCACTCTCGTATCATAACTTTCCAGCAGCGTCGACAGTTGTTCCCGTGGCGTCTCGATCTGCACGAGACGATTCCGCAAGTCCTCTTGTCCCGGATGCTGCCGGAAGTACCAACTCAAGTGTTTACGTGCCACTCGAACGCCCGTCTCATCGCCGTAGAACGCGTACAGGTCTTCGAGGTGGGCGCGCATAATATCACGGACTTTTTCCGGCGCCAGAGTTGCGCGCGATTCGCCCTCGCTGAGGAAAAAATTGACTTCGTCGAAGATCCATGGCCGGCCCTGCGCGGCTCTGCCGATCATGACGCCGTCGCAGCCGGTCTCCAGCAGTATCTGCGCGGCACGCTGCGGCGAATCGATGTCGCCGTTGGCAAACACGGGTATCTTGACGGCCGCCTTGACGGCCGTGACGGTCGCATGCTCGGCCACGCCCTGATACAGATCCGTACGGGTCCGCCCGTGAATCGCAAGTGCTTGAATACCGTTGTCTTCCGCGATGCGCGCTATCTCCAAGGCGTTCTTGTGGTCGCGGTCCCATCCGGTGCGCGTCTTCAGCGTCACCGGAACGTCGACGCTGCGCACCACGCTATGCAAAATTCGTGCAACCAGCGCCTCATCCTGCATCAGGGCGGACCCCGCCAAGCGATTGCAGACTTTTTTCGCGGGGCAGCCCATGTTGATGTCGATGATTTGCGCGCCTGCATCCACATTTCGGAGCGCGGCCTCGGCCATCATCGAGGGATCGAAGCCGGCGATCTGCACCACGCGCGGTCCGGGCTCGCCGCAATGGTCCATGCGCCGCCGCGACTTCGGTGTATCCCACAGGCGCACGTCGGCGCTGAGCATTTCCGAGGCGGCAAGTCCCGCACCGAAGCGCCGGCACAGAATTCGAAACGGCCGATCGGTGACGCCGGCCATGGGCGCCAGTACGACTCTCGATGGCAGCGTGTAGGGTCCAATCTTCACGGCTTGCTCTGCGGCGCAACATCGTTGGCGCAGGCGATTCGCTGATCGGCGCCACGCAGGCACACGTCGATCTCGAAACCTTCCGCATTCTTTCCAGGATCCAGGATTTGCAAAGTGGCGTCGACCCGTTCTCCGGGCGCCAGCAGCCGAGCGACCGGCTTGCCTAGGTATTCGGCAGGTTCGAAGTCGCGCGCGCCGATCCTCTTGCCGAACCGATCCGCCAGCGTCACGCGCAGTAGCGGATAGGGTTGCAGTTGCGCCGCCGTGTTCAAGATGCTGGCGCGCACTCGCAAGGTGCCGTTTGCATCCGGATCTCCCGTCACACCCCACTGGCGCAGTTCATAGGCGGACAGACTCGCGGGTTGGGGCAGCGGGGCGCCCATCGCTCCATAGAGTGCCCGCACGGCGGGCCCAAACGGTCCGTGGGAGTGCGCGACCAACCAGTCGCGATTCTGGTGAACAATCTGTGCCAGCAGCAGCAGCGCCGACACGACGGCGGCACCGAGCCAGGCGAAGAGCACGCGGCGCGGCGTGCGGCTGCGTCCCATGGAAAGCACCGCGCTCGCAGGATCGAGGTATTCGTCCTCGATGCCCTCCAGCATTTCGCGGCGGACCTCCTCGGGCACTTCGAGACCGATGCGACGACTTACCGGGGCGCTGGACTCCTGCCGGGGCTTCGCTTCGGACTCTGGCTCGACCTCGACCTCGACCTCTGGCTCGACCTCGGGTTCCCGCTCGGGCTCCGGGAGCGGCGGGAAGGGTCGCTTCTTGGATTCGACAAAGATCCGATCCAACTCGCCGGGGGGAAGGGTGAATTCCATGGAACGATCGGAGTCGATGAATTCGAGTTCCGCGATCTCGACTCCGGGTTCCGCCATTCCGGCAGGGGCAGAGATCTCTTGATCCTTCGCGACGGCGCGAACCACCTGCAGCGACTCGGCCGATTCCAGGAT
>JBARBX010000774.1:0-3143 GCA_049793535.1 Steroidobacteraceae bacterium
CACCGCGGTATTGCTGGTCGTGCGGCATTTTTCGAGCCCCGAAGCCGCCGAGGCCGCGACCAGCGGCACAATCGACGACGATCCGCCCGGTCTTCGCACCTTGAGGTCATCCGATTGCCTCAACTGCCACGCCTTCGACGCACGTTTGATCGGCCCCTCGTTTGCCGATATCCGCCATCGCTATCCTTATCGCCAAGCCAGTGTCGACAGCATGAGCCGGCACATCCTCCAAGGCACCTCGGGGGCCTGGGGGAGCATCAAGATGCCCAGTCATCCTGCATTGACCTTGGAGCAGGCGGCGGCGTGCGTGACCTGGATACTGAAAACGGCGGCGGACCCCGCGACGAACTACTACGCGGGAACGGAAGGGACATTCCGGGTAACAGTCCCGCCGGATTCAAAGGCCGGCGACAAGGGGATGCTGGTGCTGATCGCAAGCTATACCAACAGTCAGAGAATGCAGGGGCGGGACGCCATACACATCGGGATTCAATAACGAGCAGCAGCGTCGTTGTACCGATCCAGATAGCGATTCATCTCACGAAGCGCGGTCTGACGGCGCTCAGTGCACCATCATATCGGCGATTTCCGAGCGCTGTCTGCGCGAGTTCTGGCGCGTGACATACAGGCTCTTGAGATAATTTTGATCCCAACCGGTAATGCCGGCAGGCGCGGGCTCCGCGGCAGAGCCCGCGGCTGGCGTGAAAATGCTCAAAATGGTTGGCGCGCCGCCGAAATCGGCGTCGAGATTGATCTTCGACAGCCCCACCACCGCAATATAGTCCGATAGCTGGTCGAGCCTGACGCCCGCGGCGCGCTTGGTGTCGACGACTACGATCACTGACGCGAAACTCTGTACCTCGTCGAAATAGAGAAGTGAATAGCCATGGACCGCATCGAGGGCGTCTGCGGCGTTAGACGCGATTTCAGCAAATGTAGCGGTCGCTTCCGGGGCGGCGGTGACTGTATTGTACCAAACGCGCACCGGCCGGGGCGTGTTGATAAAGGCATCCACAGTCTTCTGTGAGGTTCTACCAAACAACAGATGGTCGCGCTTCGCCCAGGCAGTCAACATGGGCTCGGGGTAGGCCCAGGCGGCGATGAAAAAATTGGTCGTGCAAGGCTTCGGCTGAATCGCGACGCCTGCCGCGATGGCGATTTGCGACACACGCGCCAGGATCCTTGCACTTTGATCCGGGGGGGGACCCATGATCACCGGGCAGATCGCATGGTTCCAACGCAGCAGCGATTCGGCGTAAATTGGCGGCGTGACCGCGGCGATGAATGTCCGGACACGCTTCTCGAGGTCGCGCCTCTGCGCGTTGACCTCGATTTGCGGCAACGAATTCACATTGTGCGCGGGAGGCTCTGTGATGGCTGAAGCCGGTGTCTGCGCCTCACGGCAGGTCGTGCTGGTCAGTAAGACCCAGGCGGCAGCGATGATGACCCAAGCTGGCCCCGATCGGAACGAAACTCGATGCGGCATACTGACCTTCCTCCCGTGCGTCCAGCCGACCCCCCCGTGGGCAGGTGGAGTGCCGCCATTGTGCGTTGCGGCTAACCACCCTATGAGGCTGATATCTAAGCGTGATTTGCAGCAATACTGTCACCGCTTCGATTGCCTAGAAACTCTGCGGCATCAATTTTCTCGGACCATGCATTGGTTTGAGTAATGCTGCTTTCCCTAGTAGTGTTTGGAATGAGGGTTGTCAACATTCGGCACAGAGGCGGGTCCGTATGAGTGAACGCTATTACAAATGCACTAGATGCTCCAAGGTCACGAGAAACGTGTCGGCGTTGTTGTCAGAGGCGCCCGACATTGAAACGTCCGGCGAAGGCCTAAAGCCGATGGCAATGCGCTTTCTGTTAGGTGCCGCCGACGCAGGCAACTTTCTGGTAGGCGGCCTCCTTGTGAAGGGCATTGGACTTGTTATCGGTGGCGAACCTTATAAATGCACGGAATGCGGCTACGTACGCGTCCTAGCACCCAACTGTGACGAAACTGGATTGTCGATTTGATCACTGAGTGCGTCCGCCCTATCCGAGACCACTGACATCCTGGGGCCGCAATGTATCGACGTGACGATCAGGTTGCGCGCGTAACTGCTAAATCCTCATGAATCCCGGCCGATTTTCATTGGTGATCTTCGATTGCGATGGAGTATTGGTGGATAGTGAACTGATCACCAATCGCATTTTCGCGAGCATGCTTAACGAACTCGGTATTCCCGTTACCCTCGAGGATATGTTTGAGCAATTTGTCGGCCGCTCGATGGCCCACTGTCTTGAGAAAATCGCTGGTCTACTAGGCCGTCCGGTCCCAGAGGATTTTGTGCATCAATACCAGGTACGAACCAACGCAGCACTCCAATCGGACCTGAAAGTGGTCCCCGGAATCGAAGCTGTCCTGGATCAGGTCCACGTCCCGCCCTACTTTTGCACAGTTCCAATCCGGGTCACTTTTGGGCAAGTTTGTGGCTTCGGCAAGATTAGTCGGCCGTCGCCCGATGCAGTACCATGCCGCCCTTCAAAAGCACTTGAAGTACCGACGCATAGCCAGCGGACTCGATAGCAGATTTCTGTTCCGCAGCAGTCATGTAAAGCTGGTCGTTCGTCATCCCTCCCGGCCCAGAAAAGTGATCGCATACCAGATAAATGCCGCCTGGTCGTAAGACCCTCGCCACTTGCCGATGCAATTCCTCAGCGTATCGCTTGTGACGCAATTCATGCACGGCCTGGTTTGTGATCACAGCGTCGAAATCATCTAGACCCTGGAACCATTCGGGATCTTTGAAACTTTTAACAAGAAATTCCACCCGATCGATCGTCGCCCCTAATCGGTGTTTCGCCAGGGAATGCATTGCTTCGGAAAAATCCAAAAGCGTCATGCGTAAATCGGACACGTGGTGGAGTACTATGCTTGCGAGAAACCCTGGACCTGAGCCCAGCTCCAACACGCGAGCGGCTGTCGGCTCCATGTTCGCAAGCTCATCGGCAAATTTGGCGAAGAATTCCGCCCGCCACGGCCGCTTCTCCATTGCCGTGGCCTCCCATTCTGATGCGTCGGACAATTTTCGAAGATCAATAGGGCTTGGGACGTCAGAAATTATCATGCTGTCCTCTTTACTTCCCTCGCTCAACAC
>JBARBX010000775.1:0-8117 GCA_049793535.1 Steroidobacteraceae bacterium
GCACAGCGGCCGGCGGACGGGTTTCCGCATCTGTTCACCGAGGCCTTCGCGAAGGCCTTCGAGGCGAAATTTCGCACTCTGGTACCGCCGCGGCGCAGCACCTTCGGTGCGGATCGAGTCGACGACATCGACCCGGACCATCAAGCCGTCGGCGATCCCTGAGAATGCCTGGTGCGGCTCCTAGTCGTAGAAGACGATGACATCGTCGCCGACGCCATCACGCGCGGCCTGGCCGCGGCCAACTATTCTGTACATCGCGTCGCCAATGCCGAGGCCGCACACACCGCCCTCTTGAACGAGGAGTTCGCCATGGCGGTGATCGACGTGGGGTTGCCGGGCGCGGACGGCTTGACCCTGGTGCGGCGGCTGCGCAGCGCGGGCAAATCCCTGCCCACACTGATCCTCACCGCCCGCTGCACCCTCACCGACAAGGTCAAGGCGCTGGATCTCGGTGCCGACGATTTCTTGAGCAAGCCCTTTGAAGCGGCGGAGTTGGCGGCGCGCTGCCGGGCGCTGATGCGGCGCGCGAACGGGGCGACCAGCGGCACCGTTAAACTCAATCGCATGAGCGTCGACCTCTTGGGCAAGCGGCTGTGCGTCGATGACGCCGACGTGGCGCTCACGGCCCGCGAATGGCTGGTGCTCGAATGCCTGGTGCGGCGGGTCGGACTGATCGTCCCCAAGGAGCGCCTGCAGCAGGCCGTGACCGGTCCGGATCACGACATCACACCCAACGCCGTGGAAGTCCACATCTCGCGGTTGCGCGCCAAACTCGGCACCGCCGCCGTCGTGCGCAGCCTGCGTGGCCTGGGCTACCGTCTCGAAGAAGCAAAACCCGCGTGACCTCGTCGATCAGCCGCCAATTGATATTTTGGCTGGCGGTGCCGCTCATGCTGATGGCGCTGTGCGGCGCCCTGGTGCATTACTTCAACAGCGTCGCGCCCGGAATCATCAGCAGCGATCGGCGCTTGAAGGAGGCCGCCAATGCCCTGATGGCCCACGTGGTGATCAAGAACGGCCGGGCCGCCGTCGATACCGGCACCGAGATCAAGCCCCCCCTGCCCGCGCCGGATGCGATCAAGTACGCGCTGCGCGACAGTCAGGGCCGATTGCTCGCGGGCGATCCACAACTGCCGGTGGCGGCCGTGAGCAGCGATAGCAGCCAGATCTTTGCCATGGCGCAGGTCGATCAGCGCAGCCTGCGCACACTCGTGACCCGATTCGACACCCGGGCCGGTGTCATATTCGTCACCGTGGCGGACGCCCGAGCGGCCGTCGAGCCGGCGGCTCGCTTCGGCTTCATGAGCACCCTGCTCTGGGATTTCGTCCAATTGGACGTCACCCTGGTCCTAGTGTGGGTGGGTATTCAGCTCGGCCTGCGTCCGGTCAGAAGATTGCGCGACGAAATCGCCGAGCGCTCGCCGCAAGATCTGCGCCCCATCGTGGAATCTTCGGTGCCGCGGGAGATCGCGCCGGTGGTCATCACGCTGAATCGCCTGTTCGGAATGCTCCGCACCTCCGTGCAGTCGCAACAGCAGTTCATCGCCAATACCGCGCATCAGTTGCGCACGCCCATCACGGGAATGCAGGCTCAATTGGATCTGTTGGCCACCGAACCCGCCGCGCAGCCGATCAGGAGTCGTTTGCTTACTCTACAGGAAGGCATACGGCAATTGGCGCACGCCGCGAACCAATTGCTGACTTTGGCGCGCGCCGACCCCGCGACGAACGTGGCGGCAAAGAATCAACCGGTGTGCCTGCAGATCATCGTCGGGGAAGTCGTCTCCAAATTCTTCGATCGTGCTTTGCAGACTGACATCGACTTGGGGGTCGAGGCGACGCCAGTCACCATCCAAGCCGACCCCTCGCTGCTCGACGATCTGTTGAGTAATCTGATCGACAACGCGCTGAAATATACGCCGCCAGGAGGCAGTGTCACGGTCAGCGCCGGAACGCAAAATGGCCGGCCGTTCCTAGCGGTAGAGGATACCGGCCCCGGGATACCGGAGGCTGAACGCCAGAGGGTGCGACAGAGATTCTATCGATTGCCGAATTCGGCCGGACACGGCAGCGGGCTGGGCCTCGCCATCGTCGATGAGATTACGCACCTGTACGGCGCTTTGATGACCATTGGGGCAGGGACAGACGGCCGGGGCACCCGGGTACTGCTGCAATTTCCCTGAATCACGGCTTTCGCAGGCCGGATAGGCCGCGTCCCGGCTCATTGTGTGGACTGCGTCGCATTTTGGGACCTGGAGTTCGCGGACGTCAGTTTCAAGCAAGTTTCCAGGCTTAGTCTTGCCCGCCATGAGTGAAATATCATCCCGGCGCGCATCTGGCTTCACGCTGATGGAGCTGTTGACGACCATCGCCATCGCCGCGATCGTGGTCACCATCGGCATTCCCTCATTCCGCTATGTCACCAATTCCAATCGAATTGCCGGCGAGGTGAACGGCCTGCTCGGCGACCTGCAATTTGCGCGTGCCGAAGCCATCAAGGAGGGGCAGAACGTCACGGTCTGCGTCTCCGCGGCCGGCGCGAGCTGCGACGGCACGTCGACCTGGCAAAGCGGCTGGATGGTGTACTCCAACCCCACGGGCGTGATCACTCCTGTCACCACATCCATCCTTCGCATCCAACCGACGTTCAGCGGCACGGATACCTTCGTGGCGTCACCCGCCACCCCCGCGATTACCTTCAATCGCGAGGGTTACGCCGTCGGCATTGCCGGTGCCGGCACCTTGGTCTCGCTGCATGACTCCACGGACACGTCCGCTTGGACTCGATGTCTGTCGATCACCCTGAATGGGATGACGCAGACCGCAAGAATCAACCAAACCGTCAATGGTGTACCGTGCCTATGATTGAACACGGCAAGTACCGCGCGCAGGCCGGCGTCTCGGCGCGCGCCCGAGCGGGCGGTTTCACTCTGCTCGAAGTGATGGTGTCGGTGGCGATCACCGCCATCGGGTTGCTCGGCATTGCCAAGCTGCAAGCGCTTGCCTACGCCAGCACGGGTACCGCCAGCATGCGCTCGCTGGTCGCGATTCAGGCGGCGGGACTCGCCGCCAGTATGCATGCCGATCGCACTTACTGGTCCGGCCAATGGTCCGGCGGAACGGCGCCGGTGCCCATCACGATCACGGGAACTGGTACCGGGGCCAACTTCATCATCAGCGACAACTATCTCAATACGACGGCCTCGACCACCACCTATTGTCAGGCGGGCGGGGCCGGTGCGCCCTGTAACCCGGGGCAGATGGCTTCCTATGATCTGCGAACCTGGGCCACGGCGTTGAACGGCCTGCTCGCCAACTTAAATCCTGTCACGACCATTTCCTGCCCCACCATCAACACGCCCATCACCTGCACGATTCAGGTGACGTGGAACGAGCGGGCGGTTTCCGTCAACAACCAAGGCGCCACCAACACCCAGGTTGCCAGTGGCACTGCCGCCGGCGGTACTTTCAACCCGACCTATATTCTCTATGTGGAACCGTAGCCCAATGAGCAGGGAGCGTCACACTGTTCGCGTTCGATGTGGGCAGCGGGGTTTCACGCTGATCGAAATCATGATCGCGCTGACGCTCGGACTGTTCGTACTCGCTGCCTTGCTCACCATCGTGCAAACCAATCGCGCGGTGTACGGCGACCAGAGCCAGCTTGCGCAGCTGCAGGATAACGAACGGATGGCGATGACCCTCATGACCGACGTGATCCAGTCGGCCGGCTTCTTCCCGACTACCATCCCCCCCACAACCACGCAGGACACCACGCTCACCGCCACCACCGGTGACGGTTATGCGTTTCCGGTCGGACAGTCGATGTACGGCACCTATTCTGCGACGGTTCCCGGCGACGCGATCTACGTGCGTTACATGACCGCCAGCGGCGACGGGATTCTGAATTGCAGCGGGGTACCGAACACCAGCGGCGCGAATCAGCTGTACGTCAACGAATTCTATATTGCAGGCGGCCAGCTCGTTTGCAACATGAACGGAACGGTTTACAACCTGGTCAGCGGCGTCACCAATGGCACGACGACCCTAGGTGTCACCAATTTGTCGATTCTCTACGGCGTAAACACCACGGGCGCCGTCGGCGTTGATACTTATAAGAACGCCTCTCTGATGACGGCGGCAGATTGGAGCAGCGTCATCTCGGTGATGGTCGAGCTGACTTTCACCAATCCCTTGTACAAGACTTACGGAAGCACCACTCAGCCGGCGACGATTTACATTCAGCGCGTCGTCGGTGTCATGAATCAACTAGGTCCCGTGCAATGATCACTCATATACCAGGTACGCGAACCGAACAGCGCGGCATCGTGCTGGTGTCCAGCTTGCTGCTGTTGTTGGTGGTGACCATCATCGCGCTCAGCATGTTCCGCAGCTTCGGCATCCAGGAAAAGATCGCCGGCAACATGCGGGAAAAGCAACGAGCATTGCAGGCCGCGGTGTCCGCACAGCAGTACGCCGAATGGTGGCTCAGCACCTACGGCGCCGGCACACCGTCCGGTGCCTGCGCCGGCTTGGCGAACGCCAATGCGAGTACCAGCAATGTGCAGATTTGCTCCAACCAATTGCCGGTCATCACGAGTGTAACCAGCGTGCCCTGGGGCGGCAGTGCGCCCATCGGAGTGACTTACACGCCCCCCGGCATGCAGATCGGCAGCGCGACCAGTACGTTGAATACGATTCTCAATCCCACCTACGCCGCCGCGCCAACCTTTTATATCTCCGACATGGGCGTCTCCGCCGACGCGAGCATACCGGGTGAAATCTATCAGATCGACGCAGTGGGTTATGGTGGCAATTCCAATACCGTGGCGGTGGTCGAAAGCACCTACGCCGTGTACTCCAGCTCCGCCAACAAGACGTTGTAAACATGAAAACCAAACATTTTTCCGTGGTTCTGGCGGTCCTCCTGGGCGCACTGGCATCAGGTCAAAGTCCGGCGCAGAGCATCTACACCGAGAACTTCACCGGCACCGGCACCAGCAATTCGTGGTATTTCTTCAACGGCGCCTGCCTGACCGCGGGCACGTCGACATCGACCACCAGCCCGGGTCCCGTTCCCGGGTGCGCGACGGTGTGGTCGAACTACTATTCGAGCCGGCAGGACAGCGATCCCTACCTGGTCGGCGGCAATAGCGGCTACCTAGGTTCGAGTACGGTTCCGTCCAGTGGCGCGACACAGACCCCCGACCCCTCGAACCCCGTCACGGGCAGCTTCGGTGCACTGCGTTTCACCAACGGCTCCCCCTATGGGCATCAGGAGAGGGGCGCCATCGTCTCGCAGAACACCTTCGATACCGGGTCTGGAATTCAAGTCACATTCAAAACCGTGACTTACTTGGGCAGTGGCAGTGGCACAGGCACAGCCACAGGCTACGACGGCGCCGACGGCATTAGCTTCTTCTTGATGAACGGCAATACCACGCCGACCGCCATCGGAGCCACCGGCGGCAGCTTGGGTTACTCCTGTACGAACGAATCGGGGAACGTCCCCTACGATGGCCTGACGAATGGCTATATCGGGTTGGGCATAGACGAATACGGCAACTTTCTCAACGGCGCCCACTTGGTCAGCGGCTACACCGGATCGAACACCGTCAGCGGTGCCAACGGCGACAATACCGCCTCTGGCTACGGCTTCAAGGCGGATCGCATCGGTTTGCGCGGTGCCGGCAGCATCTCCTGGGCGGGGCTGACCGCCGCCTACGGCACCTACCAAGGCGCCGGCCTGCCCTACTACCCTGCCAGCCTGGCCACGACGTACGGCAGCTCTACTTACTCTTGCGCCAGCGGCAGCAACAACAACAATGAGTTTTGCTGGTCCTGCCCGACCGCTGCGTCCTATGCATCCTATCCGGGGGCTCCCAGCACTCCGACCGGTACCGTCACGGGCTCCGCGACGCTATGTACTTTAACCCTCTACAACTCCGTCAGCTCCTGTCCGACCGCGGCGTCCTATACATCCTATTCGGGTGCGCCCAGCACTCCGGCCGGAACCATCAGTTTCAGCGGTGGGAATTGCATCGATACCCTCTATAGCTCCGCCGCTACCTGCCCGACCTCATATACCGCCTACTCGGGCGCTCCCAGCTCTCCGGCCGGGACCATCGGTTTCGTCAGCGGGTCGCCCGGCCATTGCAAAGACACGGTGAGCGGCACGGCCCACACGGGGCCGACGACGGCGAGTTACACAGGGCCGCCGACGGCAACTTACACCACCACACCCAGCACCAGCTCCGTTACCGTGTCGGGCGGCAGCGGTACCACGTTGGCGCAAGCCGCGGTACAGCAGGCGTGCACCACCGGGAACCTGTACAACTACTACGATCCCGCCGCACCGGTGAGCGTCACGACCGCAACCCTGACCACCTCGACGGGCGCAACGAATACGGCGAATCCCGCAGGCATCCTCGATTACGCACCCATTCCGAATGCGTTCAAGGAACTCACGGCCTTCACCATCGCCAACGAAGCCGCGACGACTCGCTCCCAGGCGACGCCGATTTTGTACAACCTGAAGATCACCCAGAACGGACTGCTGAGCTTGTCCTACAGCACGGGCGGCGCCTATTCTTACATCATTCAGAACCAGTCCATCACGACGGCCAACGGCCCGCTGCCCTCCACGTTTCGCTTCGGATTTGCGGGCTCGACCGGCGGCGCCACCAACATTCATGAAATCATGTGCTTCAAGGCGGCGTCCGCCGCGACGTCGGGCAGTTCCGCGAGCGTCAATCAAAAGCAGGCAGCAAAGGTCGAGGCCGGCACCCAGGCTTATTTCGCCTACTACAATCCCAATGACTGGACCGGCACGGTCACGGCCAACACCTTGATCGACACAGGCGGCGTGGTGACCGTGAATACTCAGGCCAATTGGGACGCGCAGTGCGAGCTTACAGGTACCCCGAGCGGCACCGTGTCGGCCGGCGGAGGATGCGCCAACACTGGTCTCGCCGGCCCGACCAATGCCACGCCGGTGCCCACCTCTCGCGTCATGCTCACCTGGGACACCAGCGCTAACACCGGCATTCCTTTCGAGTGGGCCAGCTTGAACAGCAATCAGCAAACGGTGCTCGATGACGAAAACGGCACCGCCGACAGCACGGCCACGAGCCAGTTTCGGCTGAATTACCTGCGCGGCGATCGCAGCAACGAAATCACGACGACGGGGACAGGCTTGTACCGGGCGCGCGACGGTGTGCTGGGCGATATCGTCGATTCGAGCCCCAGTTGGGTAGGGCCGCCGCAATCACCGTATACGGCAACTTGGGGTGACCGGCTCTACTCAACAACCTCGATGCCCGAAAATACGGGCACCCAGACGTACACGCAATACGTAACCGCCGAACAGGGGCGGCTCAATGTGGTGTATGGGGGAGCCAACGACGGGTTCCTGCATGGTTTTGAAGCCGGAAGCTTCGATCCGCTCGGAAATTTTTGCGGCACGACGAACTCGTCGATAACCTGCTCGGCGACCCCCAACGACGGCAAGGAAGTGCTTGCGTACATGCCGGGGTCGACCCTCTACAGCCCGGCGCTGTCCACCACCACGGGCGGTTGCGCCGGCACCAATATCAACACCGGAACTGTGGCGCAAAACATCCATGGCTGGACTCCGCAGATCGGTGCCAGCCCGGCCACCTCATGCGAGACCCCCGAGCTCGATTATTCGGCCACGCCCTACGGGCATAATTTCTTCGTGGACGCCACCCCCGGCACGGGCGACTTGTTCTACAACAATACCTGGCATACCTGGCTGGTGGGCGGTCTGGGAGCGGGCGGAGCGGCGATTTATGCGATCGACGTGACCAACCCTCCATTCTCCGAGAGCGCAAGCAGCGTGGTCATCGGTGAATGGAACTCATCCACCATTGACTGCATCAACCCGGCCACCGGCTTGCCCGTCAGCTGCGGCACCTATCTGGGCAACACTTACGGCACGCCGCAAATCCGGCGCCTGCACAACGGCAGTTGGGCGGCCATCTTCGGCAATGGCATCGGCAGTGCTTCCGGCGACGCCGGCATCTACGTCATGTTGATCAACAACTCAGCGACGCCGACGTACGCAAACACGACGTTCTATTATTTGAGCACCAATC
>JBARBX010000776.1:0-6369 GCA_049793535.1 Steroidobacteraceae bacterium
GGCGATGTACTCGAAGTACAGATTCTCAAGATCGATATCGACGTCGACTTCGCCTGCAACGCGTTTGGCGTGGGCCGCGGGTTCCTGCCCATGGAGTATCCCTACAGCCGCTACAAGATCATTCCGCTCGACCGCAAGAAGATGGTAGCGCGGTTCGCGCCCGGCATCGATCTGCCGCTACACCCCTTCTTCGGCAGCATGGGGGTCGCTCCGGCCGGCGGCAAAATCGACAGCGCGCCGCCCTTCGTCCACGCGGGCAACATGGACAACAAGGAACTGGTTGCGGGAACCACTCTCTATATACCCGTGGCGGCCAAGGGCGCGCTCTTCGAGGCTGGCGACGGGCACGCCGGCCAGGGCAACGGCGAGGTGGACATCACCGCGCTCGAAACCTATCTGTCGGGCACCTTCCGCTTCATCGTGCACAAGGACAGGCATCTTCTCTGGCCGCGCGCCGAGACGCCCGACAGCTATATCAGCATGGGATTCAGCAAGGATTTGAACGAAGCCGCGCAACACGCGGTGCGCGACATGATCGACTTCCTCGTGACGGAAAAGCACCTCAGCCGCGACGACGCCTACATGCTGACGAGTGTCGCGGTGGATGTCGACATCACGCAACTCGTCGACGGCAACGTCGGCGTGCACGCCCTGCTGCCGAAAAAAATCTTTACGACTCGTACACCCAGCGCCCTCCCAGCAAAGTCCGCTCCACCTTGATGTCGAGCCAGCTTTCCGGGGCCTGAGTGAATGGATCGCCCTTGAGCACCACGAGATCCGCCAGTTTCCCGGGTTCGATGCTGCCCTTGTCGTGCTCTTCGAACGAGGCATATGCGCCGTCGAGAGTCGCGGATCGTACCGCTTCGGGCAGCGTGATGCGTTGTGCGGGGCCCCACACATGGCCGCTCGGATCGCGCCGTGTCGTCATGGAGTACAGCCAGAGCATGGGCGACGGCGGGCTTGCGGTGTAGTCCGAGGCGGTCGGCGGGCGCAGTCCGGCGTCGATGAACCACCGGTAGGCGAACATACGCTGGGTACGCTCGTCGCCGTAGAAGTGCATGACGTCGCCGTGAAAATTCACGTAGCCCGCGAAGGGGATGGGAATGGCGCCGACGGCGCGGATGCGTTCGACCAGCGCCGGGGTCACCACCGTGCAGTGCTCGAGCCGGAAGCGCGGATCGCGGCGCGGCGCCTCGCGCAGCAGCTGTTCGTAAATGCCGAGCATGCGGTCGATGGCGCGCTCGCCGTTGGCGTGCGTTGCCAGTTGGAATCCCGCGAGCCAAGCCTTGCGCGAATTCTCATACAGGCTCTCGCGGGTGCCGCTCTCGACGCCGTAGTAGTTGGGCAGCCCGATGTAGGGCTCGGCCAGCCATGCCGTGCGCTCCGAGATCGAGCCATCGGCGAACTGCTTGATGCCGCCGATGCGCACCATGGAATCACCGAACCCGGTGTGCAGGCCCGCGGCGATATAACGATCCAGATAGCTGACATCCATGAGGCAGTACGCGCGATACAGAAGGTCGCCCGAGTCGCGTGCATCCTGGTAGCCCTGCAGGTCATCGGGAGTCGCGTCGGCCTCGCAGGCCGATGTCACCCCGTAGCTCGCGTACAGCTTGGAAATGACCGCGACGGCCCGCCGGTGATCGTCCCGGGTCGCCTCATTCGGGATCTTGCCGAGCACCGCCTCCATGGCCTTGTCGGCGACCCTGCCGTTCAATTGTCCGTCCGGGCCATGTTCGAAACGGCCCCCGGGAGGGTCGGGCGTGCTTGCCGTGACCCCCGCCAGGGTAAGGGCCAGCGAGTTGACGTAGGCCGTGTGGCCGCCGCGATGGGCGACCAGCACCGGGTGATCGGGAACCGCGGCATCGAGATCGGACCGCAGCAGGGGCCGGGGGGTCTTGCCGTCATCGTACAGATACCCTTGCACCCAGTGACCCGGCGGGGTCTTGGCGGCCCGCTCGCGCAACGCAGTGAGAATATCCTCGATCGAGGTCTTGTCGCAGGCCACGTTCGAGAGCTGCAGCAGGCCGCTCTCCGCCGGGTGCGCATGGGCGTCGTTGAAGCCCGGCAATACCCGGCGCCGCGCAAGATCGACGCGCCGGGTATTTTTCCCGGCGAGCGCCAGAATCTCCCGATCGGTACCGACCGCCAGGATGCGGCCGTCGCGGACCGCGATCGCCGTGGCGGCCGGGTATGCCGGGTGCACGGTGTAGACCAATCCGTTGTAGAGGACGAGGTCGGGGTCCCCCATCACCGGGCGCAGCAGCGGCAATGCCGCGAAAGTTTTGATCACGTCTCGACGCGTGGTGCGCACCCGACTCTCCTGATTTATTAAATTCCTGACGTTTTGACGTTTTGTCACCTCAACGCTGAAGCGTCAAAGCGTCAACCGATTTTATGGCGATACAGCCCCGGCCCGTCTACCGCCGCCGCGATCTGCCGGCGATGGGCCTACACAATGAAGGGTGCCACCTCGCGCGTCCAGCCGAAGGGATCGGGTGCCCGCCGCTCTTGAATGGCGAGTAGCGCCTCCCGCAACTGCGCCGCGACCGCGTCGATGCGCCTCGGAACGTACTCGCGCCGGTCGCGGTCGGACAGAAGACCGATGGCACTGACAATGGCCGCGGTGCCGCAGGCGAACACTTCGGTGCATTCGCCGCTCACGATCTGCCCGAGCAGCTCATCAAGCGCCATGACCCTCTCGTGCACCGTGAATCCAAGATGGCGGCCGAGCGTGATCAGCGAGTCACGGGTGATGCCGGGGAGGATGGCACCGTCGAGCGCCGGCGTGTGCAACTCGCCGCGGATGACGGCAAATAGATTCATTCCCGAGAGTTCCTGGATGAAGCGCTGTTCCCGGGCATCGAGCCACAGAGCCACGGTCAGACCGCGCGCCATCGCGGCACTCGACGCCCGCAGCGACGCCGCGTAGTTCGCCGAGGCCTTGGCCGTGCCGACTCCGCCGACGGCGGCGCGCACATCGTTGCGCTCGATGGCCACCCGCATCGGCCCCGACGAATAGATTTCCACCGGATTCGCGATGATCATGAAGCGGAAGGTGGTCGAATTGCGCAGCAGATACCCAGCCTCGGTGCCGAATAGAAACGGGCGCAGATACAAGGATCGCCCCGACTCGCGCGGAATGAGCCGATGGCAACTCCCCACCAAGGCATCGACGGCCTCGAAAAACAGCGGCTCCGGAACCGGCGGCATCGACAGCCGCTCCGCAGAGCGCGTGAGCCGCTGCCAGTTCTCGCGGGGCCTGAACAAGCTGGGCTTGGTCTCCCCGACCCGATAGGCCTTCAAGCCCTCGAACACGAGCTCGGCGTACTGCAGCGCCCGCGCTCCAGGCTGAATCTCGATCGGACCGGCCGGCAGGAGCCGCCCGCGGCCCCACGCTGCGTCCGACCATTCGACCGAAAACATCACCGGCGCGGCCACCGAGCCGAAGCCCAGCGTGTCGGGAAGCACGAAACTCTTGAGCGCCGCGGCGACGCCGGGCGCGACGTCGTAGCTTCCCGCGTCAGCGGCGAAGGTATGCATCCGAGCCATCCAGCCAATCCTGGCGGGGCGGATTGAACACATCGACGTCAAGCGTGTCCTCGACCGCCAGCGCGCGGTGCGGCAGGTACGAAGGAATGACCAGCACCTCGCCCGAACGCACCGTGACCTCACGTTCGCCTCCATCCCCCAGCCAGAAATGCAGGATCCCCTCGAGCACATAGGTGATCTGCTCGTTCTCGTGCGAATGTTGCGGCACCTCATCTCCCTTCTTGAGATACACGTGCGCGATCATCATGCGCTCGCCCGTGATCAAGCGCCGCGTGATGGTGCCCTTCATGGATTCCTCGGGTATTTCCTTCCAGCGATAGTGTTTGGCGCTCGCCGCGTCCCGGGGGCTGATCGCTTTGACGGTATTCATGGGTGACTTCCTCAGCGAAACCTGTCATCGATCTGCAGCTCGAGCGCCGCCGCGTGGGCATTCGTCTCGTTCGCGAGCCCGATGACGGCCACGAGCTCGGCATATTGATCGACCGTCATTCCCTTGTTGCGTGCCGCGGCGCCGTGAGAGGCGATACAGTACTCGCAGGCGTTGGTCACGCTGACCGCCATATAGATGAGTTCCTTGGTGAGAGGATCGAGAGCGCCCGGACCCATGACCTCTTTGGCGTTCGCCCACATGCGCCGTAACGTGGGCGGGTGGTGGGCCAGCACCTTCCAGTAATTGTTCACCCAGTCGGTCTTGCGCGTCGCCATGATGTCCTCATACACGGCACGCACCTCCGGCGGGGCATCTTCATACTCGAGCGGCGATCGTGCCACCGAAGCGCGGGCCATGCTGCCCGCGCTCACGGCACCACCGCAATCACGCGTGCCGGAAAGCCCGAGCCGTTCTCGACTTTGGGAAACGTGATCCACACGAGCGCCCCCGACTCGGGCACTTGGTCGAGATTTGCGAGCAGCTCGATCTGGTAGTGATTGGTCCCCAGTATGTAAGACTCGAGCGAGTAGTCGTCCTTGGTGGTCGCGGCCCCCGGATCCGTGTCTGTGGTCTCGTGGCCCGAGGCGGTGATCCCGCGCTGCTCGTACAGCAGCTTCAGCACGGGCATGCTCCAGCCCGGATAGTGATACACGCCGGCGGCATCTTTGTTGGCCAGGGCCGCGTCGTCCGGCCAGCGCCTGGACCAGTCGGTGCGCATGGCCACGAAGGCGCCGCGCGGTATGCGCCCGTGACGCCGCTCCCAGGAAAGAATGTCGTCCACCGACAGCACATAGTCGGGATTCTTGGCCGCCTTCTCGTGCACGTCGATGACCACGAGCGGCATCAGCATATCCTTCGGGTCAATCTGATCGACGGTGTGCAGCCCGGTGTGAAAATGCGCCGGCGGATCGACGTGGGTGCCCCATTGCCCAATGTGACAGTACTCGTTGATCCGAAAGCCGTCCTTCTCGACCGTGTACAGGGTTTTGACGGTTTCATTCGGCGCGCCCTTCCAGTGAGGTATGCCGGGTGCGAACGCGTGCGTCAAATCAACGAAGCGGTGCGACTGAATGACCGCCAATGCGTCGGTGAGCGAGACGCCGGTATTCCGATCCGCCGCGCCTGCGCACAGCGATGCGGTCAACGCCGCGGCACCACAGGCAGCCAACACCCATGTTCGCATGGACTCTCTCCCGTGAATTGCGAAGGTTCACGCAAGCCTAGCATGCCCCGCGCGCAGCGCGGAGCACCGGGCTGCGGTGACCGGCGCGCTCGGGGGGGTGGCCGGTGTCGAGAGGCGGCGAGCGGCGTCCGCCATCGGACACCGCTCCCGCCGCCGAAGGGATTATCGGATCAATACAAGGCCTTAAGGAGATTGGCCACGTCCGGCACGCCGAGCCCGGTCGCCTGGTCATAGCCCTGATGCGCGTCGAAATACCAATTGTCGCCGTCCTTGATGTCTCGCAGCGGCGCTTCGAACTGGTTGTAGGCGGCCCCGAAGCGGGCCAGATCGTACAGCGCGAAATTAATCAAGCCGACGCGATGGCCCAGCGCCTGGTTGTAGAGCGCGGTCACGCCGTTGAATTGTGGCGCGGCAAAACTCGTTCCGCCCCAGCCGGTCTGGATGGTGAACACATTCTTGTCGTCGGTGTAGTACACCTGGTAGCCGGTGTAGGGATCGGAGTTGAGCGAGAGATCCGGTACATTGCGGCCGGAGAAGCCGCCCGGCAAAGTCACGACGAACGCAGGGGGTGTTTGCGAGTAGTCGAGTTGTGTCTGGCCAAAGGCCGTGTTGCGAATTCCCGGGATGCCGGCTTGGTAGAACGGCACGGGCACATAGGCGCTGACGCCGCCCCCGCCGCCGCCCGGGTAGATGCCGCAGCTCAAGGGGTCGAACCCCAAGTCGGCGCACACCGGGATCAACCAGTCCCAGCCCCAGGCCTGTTCGGTCGCAATGTTGATGGTGACGTTCCGCGTCGCGGAGATCGCGAACGTCTGCGGACCCGCCAAGGTGGTGCCGCCCATGGTGGTGACCCACTGTTGAGCCGCCGGATCGTCCACCGACAGAACCACCGAACCCTTCGGCACCGGCCAGGACGGCGGAGCGAAGAAGTCCGTGTCGTCATAGGCACCGGCATCCCCCGCGGCTACATAAAAGCTTTGGCCTTGCAAAGCCGCCTGAAATAACAGGTCTCCCTCCGCACGCAGGGAGCTGGTCTGAGTTCCCGTGACCGGATCCGTCACGACATTGCCCTGCGCGGCCAGGTCGAAGAATTCCCACTCGCCCCAGCTGCAGGAAATCGTATCCGCGGCATTGCTATCGATGGCCTTTGCGAACGCGTCGATGAATCCCTGGTTGGTGTTCGGTGCCTCGTACACCACCACTT
>JBARBX010000777.1:0-3896 GCA_049793535.1 Steroidobacteraceae bacterium
GGACATCTTCGAGCGCCTTGGCCACTCCGACAAGCTGCTCATCCTCAAGAAGCCGTTCGAGCCGATCGAAGTACTGCAAAGCGCCAGCGCCCTATCCCGCAAGTGGCAGCATGAACGAGCCCTGGAAGCGCATGTCGAGTCGCTCGAACAGGTCATCACCGCCCGCACAGAAAAGTTGGAAGCCGCAAACTTGCAGCTGCGCCACCTCGCGACTCACGATGCGCTCACGGGCTTGCCGAATCGCGTGCTCCTGGACGATCGCCTTGCCCAAGCGATTGCACACGCCGATCGCGACGCACAGCCGTTCGCGGTGCTGGTGCTGGATTTGGACCGCTTTAAGATGATCAATGACTCGTTTGGCCATCGCTCCGGCGACATGGTGCTAAACGAGGTCGCACGCCGACTCCAGGGCCTTGTACGCAGTATTGACACGGTCGCGCGCGTGGGCGGCGATGAGTTTGTGCTCGTGGTTAGCCCATCGACATCACGCGCCGACGCCGAGGAGATCGGCAAGCGCGCCAATGAAGCTCTGCGCATGCCCATTCAATTGGACGGGGTCGATCTGCACGTTTCCTCGAGCATCGGCATCGCCTTCTACCCGACAGACGGAGGTTCTGCGGAAAGCGTGCTCGCGCACGCCGATGCGGCGATGTATTGCGCCAAAGAACGCGGTCGCAATAATTATCTCTGCTTTGTCTCTGGCATGAAGTCGGCGGCGCTGCAGATGGTGAGTCTCGAGAGTGAACTGCATCAGGCACTGAAGCTCGGGCAATTCGAGCTATTTTATCAACCCAAAGTCGACACCGCCACCGGCGATATTCACAGTGCCGAGGCGCTAATTCGCTGGCGTCATCCGCAACGAGGCCTGATAGAGCCCGTGCAATTCATCCCGCTGGCGGAGGAGTGTGGATTGATCCACGAGATAGGAGCGTGGGTGCTGCGTGAAGCCTGCAGGCAATGTACGGCCTGGCAACGCGCGGGGCAACCGTCTCTGCGCGTCGCGGTCAATGTCTCGGCCTCCCAGTTTCGACGGGGCGACCTGTTCGAGCTGGTTCGCGACGCTCTCCAGGAATGTCAGCTCGATCCGCGCTTTCTCGAGATCGAACTGACCGAGAGCGCGGTGATGACCAATCCGGAAGACTCCGCGGCAATTCTCGAGCAGCTCAGCCGCATGGGGGTGCTGGTATCGGTCGATGACTTTGGTACCGGCTACTCGAGCATGAGCTACCTGCGTCGCTTTCCAATCGACAAGTTGAAGATCGATCGCAGTTTCATCACGGATCTGGCCACCCGCGCCGATGATGCGTCGATTGTCGAGGCCATCGTTTCACTGGCACACGGTCTTCGGCTCAAGGTGGTCGCCGAAGGCGTGGAGACGCTGGCGCAGCTGAAGTTTCTGCAGTCTGTGGGTTGCGATCAGTATCAGGGTTATCACTTCAGCCCACCGCTGCCGGCGACCGAGTTTGCCGAGCTGGTGTGCAACTGGCAGAAATCGGAGGATCGGTCCTCGATTGACGACGCCTCACGCACACACAGCAAACTGGCCGCCTATCGCTGAGGATCACAATGCCTTGCGAGTCAGCCTCGCGCGGCCGCCCGCATCGCGATCGACCGTGATCCGGTAGTGCCGTCCGCGGAACGCAATATCGGTGAGCGTCATCGACTTCCACTCCGGCGGCAGCACCGGAGGATAGGCCTCGATGAGACCCCTATCCTGAATACGCAGTCCGCTGAGGCCGTACACCAGATTCTGCACGAACCCACCGGAGGACGTGACGAAGTAGCCGGTGTTATTGCCCGCGGTTTCGGTGCGCACATTGAAGGGCGGCTTGATCAGCCCGGAAGTGAAATTGGCCTGCAGCCAGGCGACGGCCGAGGCCGTATCGCCCACCGCGGCAGCGGCGATCGACGCCGGCGCGAGGCTCATACCGTGCGGCTGGCGATGCCCCTCCCTCACCGAGATCATCGTGTAGTCGAAATCGTTGCGGCGGATTTGCGCGGTCATCGGCAAGTCGAGCGACGGGTACATCAATAGCCCCAAGGTACTGCCTTCCAACGGCTCGCGCGGCGTGTTCGCATCGAAGTCGAGATGGCGCTGCTCCGCCTCGGAAAACGGGATGTAGAGCTTGGCGGCAACCTTGGCCCACTGTGGATCGGCGCGTTCGCCGACCAGCGCCGCCGCAGTCGCGGCAATGTTCAACGCCTTGCGTGCGGAGACATTGGTAAACGTGTCATTCGGCACGTCGTTGTAGCTCTCGGCGACGGAGGTGACGTGCAGGATCTCGTAGCGCCCCCGCCCCGCGTTCCAGGATGCGCGGCTGGCCCAGAAGTCCGCCAGGTTGCGGATCACCGGCCAGCCGTATTGCTTCAGCCAGTCGCGATCGTGAGTCGCGAGCCAGTACTGCCATTGCGCGATTGCGATATCGGCGTTGACGTGGATTTCTCGCTCGCTGAGGACGATCGCAAAATGCGGTACCTGCTCGGTGCCGTTCTCGGGGTCGGCTTCCCACGGATACTTCGCGCCTTTGAGTCCACGCGCCTGCGCGCGCTCCTGTGCGGCGGGGAGCGTGTGAGATCGGAACATCACCAGCGATTTCGCACGCTGCGGATGCAGCAGCAGCAGTGCGGGGAAGATCCAGGTATCGCTGTCCCAGAAGGCGTGCCCCGCGTAGCCCGGCGTCAGCCCGCAGGCGCCCATCGGCCAACGCGTGTCCGCGGTCGAGGTCGCGAGCAGGTAGTAGAGATCCGAGTGCACGGCGGTCTGCGCTCGCGCATCGCCCTCGATGGCGATATCGGATTGCCATAGCTGGCGCCAGGCGGCACGGTGTTCCTCGAGAAGAGCGTCGAAGCCCGCTGTGCGCGCCTGGGTCGCCAGTTCCAGGTCCGCTTTCGCGTCGCCGCCCCAGTCCTCGCGCGAGGCGGCGATGAACTTGGTGAAGGTGTAGGTTTCATCCTTGCGCACCTTGACCTGCAGATTCAGGGCAAGGCGATACTGGCTCTTGTACAGGGAGACAGCGGAGAGCTGTACGCCGTCCGGCAAGCGGAGCGCCGCCGCCTCGGCCATGGTCAGTCCCTGTTCCGCACGGCCGTCGAGCCACAAGGTCAACTCCTTGGGATCGCCGTCCGCCGCTAGGACATGGGTGTCGCCGTGATACCAAACGGCGGCGCGGTCGGGGGTCGCCGGCGGAATCGCGACGAGCTTCATGTTGTGCGCGGCAACCGCCTCTTGCATCTGCTCGCCGGTGAGCTTGGCGAGCGGCAGCCGCGGCTGGTACGGCGCCCACAGATTGAATGCAAACGACAACTCCACGGTGCCGTCGAAGTCCGGCGTCAGCGAAATTTGGGTCGCAGCCAGATGGGTCGACGCCTCGCTGACGAAGGTCACGACCTTTACTTGGGTGGACCTTCGGTGATCGATGTAGCGGTAGCGGGTGGTCAGCGTCGCCTCCCGCATGTTCAATACCTGGCTGTAGTCCTTGAACAGGGCCGGAATCAGTGGCACCTGATTCATCCACCAATGGCCCGCGGCGGAGTCGCCCGTCGAGTAGTCGACCTCGCTCCAACCTGGAATCGCGGCCGGACGCGCCATGTCGTCCTTGCCGTAGTCCATGAACGCCACCATGTAGGCGAGATTGCCTTCGGTGCCGCGCGGCGCGGTCATGGTGGAAAAATAGCCGTTGGCGAGATAGCTCGGAAAGTAGCTGTCGAAATCCGCGGCGCTCGCGCTCAAGCTAAAGCCGGAATCGGGGGCCGCCAATACGGGCGCAGCCAAAGCCGCACCCGACGCCAACGCCAGCCAAAACAGCACGAGGCTCAGGGGCTTCATGAGGCGCGAGATTGCACGAAATTGTTATCGATATCAAGTTCGCTGACGGTGCGCCTCATGGGTGCAAATG
>JBARBX010000778.1:0-2791 GCA_049793535.1 Steroidobacteraceae bacterium
GCCGTGCCGCCCGCGATCAGGCGGTCGACGAATGCATGCTGCCGGCCGCGGTCGTAGCGGGCGACATGGCCCGCAGCGCTCACCCTGCTTGCCTGGTTCGCCGCACCATAGGCGGCGAACGCGGCCGAATACTCACCCGCCCGGTCGAGGAGCCGGCCGAGGGCAAAGCCCAGCGTCGCGCGTTCGGCGGCCGACGCCGTCGGGTCCGCAATCGCCCGTTGGAGCTGTGCGACCAGGATCGGTGCCGAGATTTCCGGCGGCTGCACGTTGGCGTAGCGCGCCAGCGCGTCGAAACAGCGCGGCTCGCGCGCCAGTATCCGCGCGTAAATCGTCAGCGCCTCCGCCCGCCGTCCGAGGTCCTCGCACAGGTTGCCGAGATTGAGCAGCGCGGGCGTGAATGCGGGATTCAAGGACAGAGCCAGCCGCAACTCGTGTTCTGCTTCCGGGTACCGCCGCAAGTAGTCGGTGTAGATCACGCCGCGATTGAGGTGCACTTCCTCGGGACGGGATACTCCCGCATCGAGTGCCCGCCGGTAGGAATCAAGCGCCTCCTCGAAACGGTGTGCCTGGCGCTGCAGGACCGCCAGATTGAACCAGGATTCGGCTTGTCCGGGCCACCGGGCGAGTATGCGCTGATATGCTTCGATGGCCTCGGGGACGCGATTCTGGAGGCGCAACTGCGTTGCCTCGCGCATCATCGCGTCGGGAATTCCCGTCAAAGTCACCCCTGTATCCGTGAGCGCATACCTTCGATTTTCCCACATCTGCGGCGCGGCGACCAAACTTGGGACATGGTGCCGCCGAATCCGCTACTCTCAGCCGATGGCGCGCGACCTCGACACCGACATGCAAACGCTCAACACGGTTCTGACATTCGCGCAGAATCGCGATTTTGAACGCGCCGCGGCTCTGGCAGAGAAAACTCTTGCGAGCGGCTTCGAACATCCGCTGCTGTTGAACGTTCTTGCCACGCGGTTGGAGCAGGAGGGCAAATTCGAGGACTCCCTGCGCCTGCTCGAACGCGCGGTTTCGATCGCACCCAGCGACGTCGGTGCGCGCAACGCCTTGTCGATGTGCCTGCAGCGCCTCGACCGGCATGCGGAGGCTCTGGACCATGTGGACATACTTCTGAGTAAGCATCCCGGCCTGGGCTTTGCGCATGCCAACAAAGGCAACGCGCTGATCTCCTTGGGCTTGCTCGGCCGCGCCAAGCAGAGTCACTTGCGGGCGCTGGAGTTGGAGCCCGGCAATTTCGTTGCGATGGCTGCTCTCGGGTCGATCGCCACGCACCGCGGCGAGCACGACGAGGCACGAGGGTGGGCGGAACGGGCGCTGGTCGCATCCCCAGGCTTTCCCGACGCCGTCTTGAGCCTTGCCGCTGCCGAGCTTGCGAGCGGCGCAACCGCCCGAGCGGAAACGCTGCTGCAGCGGCTGATCATGGATTCGCGCGCCGGGTTGTTGGATAAGGCGCGCGCGTCCGGCTTGCTGGGGGATGTGCTCGACGCCGCAGGCCGGTACGCGGAAGCGTTTGCCGCGTACACCACATGCAACGAGGAACTGCGCCAAGTCCATCGGCGCTTCGCGGACGGATCGAGTGTGCTCAAGTACACCCGGGCACTGACCGCAGCCTTGGGAAATCTCAGCCCGGGTCACTGCCTGAGCGGCGCAGCACCGGAAGCGGCAGCCACTGATCCCCTCGAACACGTGTTTCTCCTGGGGTTTCCCCGCTCCGGCACGACGCTGCTGGAGGTCGTGCTCGACGGCCACCCGCAGGTCGCGAGCATCGAGGAGCATGAACTTCTGACCGACGGCGTGCAGCGGTTCATGCGCGAGCCTTCGAACTTGGAACCGTTGGCGCGGGCGGACGAGAGCCAGCTCAACGCGCCGCGGACGGCGTACTGGGATGCTGTGCGCCGAGCCGGGGTCGGCGTGGCGGGCAAGGTGTTCATCGATAAGCATCCGCTGAACACACTGAAGTTGCCGCTCATCGCACGATTGTTTCCGCGTGCCAAGATCCTGTTCGCCTGCCGCGATCCGCGCGACGTCGTGCTGAGCTGTTTTCGGCGCCGCTACAACATGAATTCGGCGATGTACCAGCTACTGACCCTCGAGGGCGCAGCGGCGTTCTACGATGCGGTCATGGAGTTCGCCGGCCAGGTGCGCCCGCTCTTGGGGCTCGGCTGGCGTGTCGTGCGCTACGAGAGTCTGGTGACCGATTTCGAGCGCGAAATGCAGGCGATTTGCGAATTCTTGAACATCGAGGGCGCAGCCGGCATGGGTGATTTCGCGAGTCGCGTCCAGGCGCGCGAACGCGCCACTCCGAGCACGGCGCAGCTCGCGCGCGGCCTGGTTCGATCGGCCGTCGACAACTGGAGGAATTACAGCGCGCCCCTCCAGTCAATTCTGCCCACGCTGAACCCCTGGGTGGAACGTCTGGGCTATCCCGCGTGAGCGCCGTTGCCGGCCGGCTACTGCGTGCGGCGCACGTGGTAGGAGCGCTTGGACGGAGTGATCATCAGGAACGAACCGAGTGAGCCTCGCTTTATCGTGATGGGATCGCCCGGACTCAAGCCGGCATCGTCCCCCGCATCGACAAACAGCCACGTCTGTCCGTTATCGAGTATCGCGTAGGTGTGCCCGGCAGGGTTTCCGAGGATCTTGGCAATGCTTGCCTTGATAGCGGCCGGACCGGCCGGCGGTGCATGCGCCTGCGCAGGCGTGAGGCCGAAATTTTGCGGGTCGGTCGCGGCGGCTGCCGGGATCGGTGGTGCGGCGTGGATCGGTGGTGCCG
>JBARBX010000779.1:0-2968 GCA_049793535.1 Steroidobacteraceae bacterium
CCTGGTTGGTTACCGTCAAGCCCAGCCATGAATCCTCATTGAGCGGCAAGCGCACGGCGTTCGCTTTCCAAGCAGCGATCTTGGTGAAGTCGGGCCGCCCCCCCAGATTGGAGGAAGCCCAGTAGTCCGTGGAGTTCGTGGGGCCGAAGATGATGCCGCTCTCCAGGCCGCTGACGTTCACGCCGCGCACCTGAATAATATCTCCCTTGGCATCGACGAAATGACCGCCCTGCGCATCGACGTGCACGCTGATCGCCATCGTGCCCCCGGTCGTGCCGCCGGAGCTGCTGGACGAGGAGCCGCCGCTGCTGCTCGATGACGAGCCACCGCCGCCGGAGGAACTGCTCGACGACGAGGAGCCGCCGCTGCTGCTCGACGAGGAGCTGCTGCTGGAGGAGCTTCCGCTCGATGAACTGCTGCTGGAGGAGCTGCTCGACGACGAGCCCCCGCTGCTGCTGGACGAGGGGTCGGTGGCGCCACTCGAGGTGCCGCCGCAGGCCGCCAGTGCGCCAAGCACCGCGCAGCAGGCGCCGCGCACAAAGATCATCTTGAAGTCCATGTCCTGCCGATTCATCTCGGACCTGCCTTTAACCATATTGCTGGCAGTTTCTTTGCAACGCTGTGCAATGGCAATCTGTCACCAAAGGCAGACGGATTCACAGCGTCGTGCCTCGCAACTGCGTCGCGCATCACAGATCCGCCGAGCCTGATGGCGGTTCAAGGACGGTGAACCGACAATTGCGCCTGCCTTAAGCGCGCGGCGCGCGCCTGGCCCGGACCCCGCGACAGGGGGAAGGCTTCTGCGTTATGATTCTTGGGGCGTGAATTCGACATAATGAAGCTAGGCTACCGATGGGTTGCTCATCGAGGGACTTCAGTGAGTTTAGCGATGACAGATCAGGCCGCGAACCGCATCGACGCCGCTACGCGCGCACCCGAAGCGCCCTCGTCTTTTTCCGCGCCCAAGCTGAGCCAGGCTCAGCACGAGGCATTTCGCCGCGACGGTTTTCTCCTCGTCGAGGATCTCTCGACCGCGGATGAGATCGCATCGCTGCGCACGCTCTATGACCGTCTGTTCTCGGAGCGGCGCGGCTGGGACAAGGGTGATCTGTTCGATATGATCGGTCGCGACGATAGCGCCGGCGGACGGGGGCTGACCATACCGCAACTGCTCTGGCCGTCGCGGTATGAGCCCGCCCTGATGCAAACCCAATTGGCCGCCAGCGCCCGCTCGATCGCGGAACAGCTACTCGGGCCGAATATCGAAAACATTCTGGAGCATGCCATCGTGAAGCCGCCCAAGGGAGCGGCGACGCCCTGGCATCAAGACGACTCGTTCAGCCATAAGGGCTCCCGAATCCTCGAATCGATTTCCATCTGGATGCCGCTGCAGGACGTCACCGTCGAAAGCGGTTGTATGCGCTACATCAGCGGCAGCAATTTGGGGCCCCTCTATCCGCACCGCAGCCCCAACAATGATCCGCGAATACATGGCCTGGAGTTGGTCTCGCCGCCCGACCTGACACATTGCGTCGCGGTGCCGATGCGCGCGGGCAGTGCGGTGGTACATCATTCGCGCACCATCCACGGCGCCGGAATCAATGGCGGAGATCAGCCGCGGCGTGCCTATGTGTTGGGCTACGGCGTCAAGACCGGCAAGCGTCGGCTTCTAAAGCGCGACTATTCCTGGAACCTCGAGAAGCAGACGGCGCGCGAGGAGCGCGAGATGCAGTCCCTCTCTGCGCTGAAGCGCACCGTGCGCAGACTCAAGCGATTCATGCACGGACAGAAATTCTAGCGCCGAGCGAACGCTCACGACGGCGCGTGCGGAGACCGCGTGTCGAGTATCGAGAATACGATGATGCCTACGACATTGCACAGCTCGCCGACGAGAAGACCCACCAGAGCTCCGGCCACCCCCATGAAGTGCATCGCGACCAGACTGCAGGAGATGGAAATGATCGCGCTCACCAACGTCACGCTCGAGGTCAGGCGAAACCGGGCGCGGGCCACCAGGTAGTGCAATAGCTGATCGCGAAACAGCATCACCAGCGAGATGACGCACCACAGTTCCAGCAGCCAATCGCGGTTGGGAAAATGCTTCTTGAGGATGTCATCGAAAATCCATCCGCGCGCTAACCACATGATCAGCAAGTAGCACGCTGCCATCGCCGCGAGCCCGGTCGAGGCCAAGGCGAGGCGGATGAACACCTTGGGCGGATTGAATTTGTGCATCCAGCCCGTGGTCATGGGAAACAGCAAATTGGCGACGCCGGTGGACAGCAGATTGACCGGCATGACCAACAGCCGCGTCGCGGCCAGTGCGGCCACGGCGGTGACGCCGAGAGTGCCCGCGACCAGGTAATTGTAGCCCTGGCTGAAAACCCAGTGCACCACGCTGCCGAAGGCGGACCATGCCCCGAGGGGCGCGATTTCGCGCAGCATCCCGAGCGGCGCATCTGGATTCCAGGGCTCGTGATTCCAGAGCTTCTTGGACAAGAATCGGCTGCCGAGGACGCAAGCGAAGGCCAGGGTCAATGCGGCCGTCGCGGCCGGCAACGGCGTGAAGGTCGCCGCATATGCCCCGATGATCAGGAGTGCGCAATAGACTGTGTCGGCTCCCAGCACATCGTTCGGGCGGCGAAAGGCGAATAGCACCGAGCGCAGAAAATTGCGCCGCAAAGAGCTGATGGTGGCCGCTGTGCCGGCGAGCAGGGTCAGCGCGATGGGGAAATCAAGGCTGCCTTGAATCTGCAATACCACGCCCATGATCAGCGGCGCTAGGGCGAGGTAGGGCAGGATGCGGGCCTGATCGCGGCCGAGCCCGCCGATCAGATTCGCCCGTTCCGCCTGTTCCGCCCGTGTCATGCGGATGATCATCGGCGGTCCGATGAAGGAGCTCTGAAAGCTGGTGACCAGCCCCACGGTCGTAATGATCAGCACATAGTAGCCGTATTCGGCATCGCTG
>JBARBX010000780.1:0-3598 GCA_049793535.1 Steroidobacteraceae bacterium
ATTCTGGGAGCGTGCCATCTGGTCCCCTGGTTTTCAGGTCGGGTTCCGTCTATTTCTCGAAGATCCAGTTGGCCACCTCCTGATTTCCATTAAAGTAGAACGACAGCGCCACCTGCGCGAATCCTGCGCTCTCCTGCTCGAAGCTCGATCCCACGATGATGGGGCGAGGCAGCGTGTCGCCGTGGACTTTCGTTCCAACCAGAACGAGCCCGTCGGTTGAGTTTCCGCCAAAAGCTGTGATGATGTATCCATCCGCGGCGAGCTGTTGCGCAGCCGAGGGCACCGCCTCGAAAGTTGTTGTCGCCACTTGGGCGTCGTACACCGTCGAAGGATCGCTCTGCCAGCTGTACGAGAGCACGTCGAGCTGGCCTGAGGCATTGAACGATATCGCCGTAATAACCTGACTCTCCGCGCCAAGTTCTGTCGCAACAGATTCGAGATCGGCCGGCGCCACGTTGGAAACCGTCATCGCGAAGCCGGTCGTCTGCGTCGTCGATGCATATCCCACCGCGAAAATGTCGTTTGCAGGTTCTTCATCGAGAGTCGTAACGATTGAGTTTGCAGTCGAGAATGACGCCATATCCGGCTCAAGATTCTCCAGGGCGTCGCTTTGGTACGTGTACACCAAGCCAGTGACGCCCAACGGGAGAGGAGAGGCCTCATAGAACCATTGGCAGTCGTATTGCGTTTCTTGGAGACAAAGGCCTGGCCCAAGTTGAAAGGGCCCGCCCACGAAGTTCGTGTACTGGGCCTGGTCGAAAGGCAACAGACGGGTTGCAATTCCACCGGGCTGAATGCCCTCCGCCCAGGCTGGCGCGTCGACCTGATTGAAGCGCAGGTCGCCCTGCTTCGGAGAGCGCGGGCCGACGGTGAGTGTTGCCGATTTGCTCGTGACGGAGCCTCCTGCGTTAGCCACCACCACCGTGAATGCCGACCCGCTATCGCTCGCCTGCACAGCCGGAGTGACATAGGTCGCGGAAGTGGCGCCCGGTAGCGGCGATCCGGCCTCGTTCCACTGGTAGGTCAACGGGGCCGATCCGCTCGCAACGACTGTAAAGGTCGCGAACTCTCCAAGTGGTGTGCTTTGTGCGGCGGGTTGCGTAACGATGGCGGGCGAAGTGGGTGGCACGGCCGGCGCCGACCCGCATCCTGCGACCAATAGCAGCAGAAGCAAGCCTAGCGTCGACAAGGCGGTTCGCCAAACTCTCCGCTGGTCATTTCCTTTGAATTCCTTAGCCATTTTTACGCCTCGATTCGCTTGGATCCATTGAAGTCAGTGGAATGAGGGCTATCTTTTTCGTCGAACTTATATCACGGGGTTGTCTCGACCTGCTGTGTCAAATAGCACTTGGCGTTGTGACAGGCGAGCTTGATATATCTCGAATTGGAGGGTGGCATTTTGCGTGCGGTGACGGCTCAAAACCTGAACCACTACCTGAGGAAACTCCGCTCAGGTTGAAGCAGTGGAGCGACTTTCCATCATGGGCTTGAGAGGGAACTTGCTGCCGGGACTTCAAGGAGAGGGTTTTGACTCAAAAGCGGCGGGTTAGCGTCCGCTTCGCGGACATGGCAAGTTAGCAAGTTAGCGCAGAGAGGGTTCTTACGCAGACAGTGTTGATCCGGCCCGGAATAGCAAGTTGGCATCCCACCCATTTCGCGATAATGCCTGCGAAATGGATGGGGCACGGTAGTTGTATTCATTGGCCGGATCAATAGAGCCGTGCCCTTGTTACTAGATCGGGTGCGGGGTGGTGTTGTGCGCGGCGGTTACATTGTCGGGGTCGTCGGTAAACAGCTTGCTGGCTGAATAGGCGAACTTCTGGAACTGGTTGCCAACCTTGCGGATTGCGTCCTGTGCGCCGTCGTCCCATGTGACGCGAGCTTCGCCATCGACATAGACCCAATGACCGCCGACACTGCGCAGAGAACGGTAGGCATGGCCGTCGTCGTACAAGGTGATGTAGAAGGTGCTTCCGCTGCCGTCGCCCACCTCCCACTTGCCAAGGAAGTGGCCGCGGGACGGCATGCCGGGAGTGGATACTTCGCCGGAGGCTGCTACGCCGCCGCTTCCGCCGAACTCGACGCGATCGATGTCAGTCAAGTTGAAGGTTTGGCGATGGCCGTCCTTGAAGACGATGACGATGGTCCCGGGCGCGGCCTTTTGTCCGCTGCGCGGAGCGGCGTGGCCGAATGAGACAGCGAGGCACAGCAATGTGACGGCGCCCGATAGGCGAAGAACCCTGTTCATGCAATTCTCCTTTGCAGTTAGGAATACGCGAGGAATTGTACTGCGGTTCAGGAATTCGCGCGGGAGGATCGGAATTGGAGACTGTTGGCGACCGCATCGGAGGGTCTGGAGACCCTCCGTACAGCCGGTCAGGAGACCGGCGGTACGGTCTTAGAGGCGGAATTGGGATTGGGAAGGAGGTTTTGCAGGTGTATGGGCCGCCGAGCGGCAGCCCACAAGTTCAGTCATAACTTAAAGCTTCTCGTAGAAGTCGCAGACCGAGCAAGAGATATAGACTCCGCCGGGAATGCTGCGCTCGCGGTCTTTGACGCGCTTGACGATGCGCGTGGGCTTGCTGCACTTGGGACAGTCGGTCGACTTCGTCGTGTCCATTACCTTCTTGCGGTCACCAGTTTTTGCAATCTTGGCCATCGGTGAGGTGTTTCTCCTTTGTGGGTGTCTCTGCACGCATCCGCAGCTGCGGACGGCTTCAACGGCGCGGTCTGCCCGTCTCCAGAGTGTGGAAACGGATCAGGACTCGCTGATTCAATTTTACATGAAGGTGAGGTGGGGGGAGATTCGCGCCGGCCCTTCGGGGCGGCGTCGTAACTCTCACGCCTACCCAGGACTGCGTTCGCCTGCGGCGAGCTTGTCCTGGGCTATTCTCGTTCCGTCCCTCCGGGACGGGTGACGGTGCATTCGGCCGAACATAGAGGTCAGTTTGGGCTCGGCGTGGAGGTCAGTTTGAGCTCGGCGTGGTGCTCAGTTTGAGCTCGGCGTGGAGCTCAGTTTGAGCTCGGCGTGGAGGTCAGTTTGAGCTCGGCGTGGTGCTCGATGGCGTCGGCGACGGCTGAGGCGTGCTCGGCGCTTGAGCCGGAGCAGCAGCAGGTTGAGTCGACGCCGGCTGCGTAGTCGCCGGCTGCGCGGGGGTCGGCGTGGCCGGCTGCTGGTCGGGATTCACGTCTGGCTCGTACTCGGGGTTAGGCTTGGGAGGCTGTACAGGGCGCATCGTGCCGGTGGCTTTTTGGTCCCCGTTGACACCAACTGTTTCGCCGGGGTTGGTCAGGCTTGGCGGAGCCGGCGCGGCTTCCTTGTTGGGGTCGATCTCCGCGTCGCCTTCCTTGATCACGTGCACATCGGTATTCTGTGCTAACACCGGCTTGCCGTCGGTGCGCATCATGCCGGAGACAACATCGGTGCTGAAGACCTGGATCGGCTCGCCGACCTTGGCAACCTCGAGGCGAATGACTCGATTGCCGTTGATGCGGACGAAGTAAACCGGGTCGGGTGGCCTGCCGTAGATCCACTCCTCGAACGGCTCCTGGCCTTCCATCTCGCGGCTCTTGGTGAGCGGATGGCCCATGGCGAAGA
>JBARBX010000781.1:0-4012 GCA_049793535.1 Steroidobacteraceae bacterium
CCATCGGAGTGCAGCCTTGAAGAGTGCAGAGGCTGAGGGCGCACGTAAGCAGGACAGCAACGTGCCGCGCAGGATTGATTTGTGCTCTCGCTTTCACGTGCGCAGGTCAGTGGGCGGCCAATGCCGGTGAACCAACCCGGTCAGGGCGATGAGGTAGCCGCCGGGCAGCGCCAAGAGCGCCACGTGAGGGGCGAATTCCTGCAGCGCCAGACGGGCGCGCCGGACTAAGAGCATGAGAAGAGTTTCCATCATTTTCCTCGTAACCTAACTATTGCCTGAGCGATTAATGCCTAGGCAATGAAATAAGCAAAAAATATCAGGCGTTCTGCAGCATGCGAACCAGGAATCCTTCAAGCTGCCGCGCTTCTGCCTCGGTGAAGCTGCGCAGAAAGTGATTGAGCACTCGGACTGAACAGGCTCGGAGCGTTGGCAGCGCCGCGCGACCCGCATCGGACAACTCCAAGTTCACGCATCGTCGATCTTCCGGGCACCGGCGCCGGCTGATCAACCCTTTCGCTTCGAGCCGGTCGACCATCCGCGTCATCGCACCTGCATCGTAGGAGAGGTCCTTGCACAGTTGCGCCGCCGAATCCACGCCGCGCTTCGCCAGGACACTGATGATGACGTACTGTGCCGCGCTAATTTCCATCGGCGCCAAATCCGGGTCTTGAGCCAGTGCTTCGTCGAGGGCACTCATCTGCGCGGCGCGAACGCGGTACATCAACTGCCCCACACAACTGGCAGGCTGATAGGTTTCGACGTCGTAGATTTGGGTGTCTGGGCTCACAACTGCATTCCTTAGATGTCATTCTACTGCCTAGGCAATAATTGTCAAGGCTGCCATTGCCTAACCCATCCCGCACTGCACTAATTGGGATCGTCCAATTTCGGCGCCGCGGCTATCAACGCCTGGGTGTAGGCATGCTGCGGCGAGGTGAAAATCGCCTCGGTCGGTCCGTGTTCCACGATGCGGCCGCGTTGCATGACGTAGGTTCGGTCCGCGATCGATCTGACGACGTGCAAATCATGCGACACGAACAGGTACGCCAAGCCCAAGCGCTCGGACAGATGAGCCAGCAGCTCGAGTATCTGGGTGCGCACCAGCACATCGAGCGCGGAGACCGCTTCATCGAACGCGATCACGGCTGGCTCGGTGATCAGCGCCCGCGCAATGGCGATGCGCTGCCGTTGGCCTCCCGAGAATTCGTGCGGGTGGCGCCGCGCATCGGACGCCGACAGGCCAACCAGCTCGAGCAGCCCCGCCACCTTGCGCCGGCGTGTCGCGGTGTCGGGGGGTGAATCCAGCAGGAAATACGGTTCCGCAACCAGTCGCTCGACCGACCAGCGGGGATCGAAACTGCCATAAGGGTCTTGGAACACCGCCTGAATGCCGCGGCGCAGACGCCGCAAGCTCTTGCCCCGCGCGGCGGAGAATCCTTCGCCGAGCAGGATGACCTCGCCCGCGCGCGCATGTTCGAGCGCCAAAGTGACCCGCAGCAAGCTGGATTTGCCGGAACCGGACTCGCCGACCAGCGCCACGGTTTCGCCGGCATGAACGCTGAGCGACGCGCCGTCGACCGCGCGCAGCGGCGGCGGCTTGCTCCACAGCGCACGCCGTCGGCGCGGATAGTCATGGACAATGTCGCGCACCTCGAGAACGGGCGGCGAGGCCTCCGGCCGCAACACGCGGCGCTTCGGTGTCGACCGTGCGGCCGCCAGCAGCGCTCGACCGTAGGGATGTTGAAGGTGGCGCAGCATCTGCGAGGTTGCGCCCTGTTCCACGATCTCTCCCCGGTGCAGCAGGGCGACTCGATCCGTGACCCGCGCCACGACGGCAAGATCATGAGTCACGAGAATCAATCCCATGTGGCGCGAATGCGCGAGTTCCTCGAGCAGCCGCAGCACATGCGCCTGGGTACTGACGTCGAGCGCCGTGGTCGGCTCGTCCGCAATCAGCAGGGGCGGCTCGAGCGCCACGGCCATGGCGATCGCCACCCTCTGCCGCTCCCCACCGGAGAGTTCGTAAGGCAAAAGATGCGCTGCGCCGCGCCCGCCCCCAAGGCCGACCAGTTCCAGAGTGTCACGCGCCATGCGCGCGGCCTCGGCAGCGGATACCGCACGATGCAGTCGAACCGTTTCCGCCACCTGATCGCCGATTCGCATCAGGGGATTCAGGGCCGTCATGGGCTCTTGGAACACCAGCCCCAGGTCCCGGCCGCGCACACTCGTGAGCTCGCGCTCGCTCTTCCCGGTGAGCAGCTCTCCGCGCAGGCGTATCTCGCCGGTCATCGCAGAATTCGCGGGCAGCAACTGCATGATGGCGAGCGCCGTCAGCGTTTTCCCCGATCCGGAGGCACCCACCAGACCGAGAATCTCGCCGGCGCCAACGCTGAGCGAGAGGTTGTTGACGATCGGCATCCCGCGGATCGACACGCTCAACGCGTCGATTTGCAGCAGCGGCGCCGCGGCCGCGCCCGCGGCCGTCATTCGCCTCGCTCCCGACGCTGCCGCAACCCCTCGCCGAGTAGATTGAGCCCGAGGACGAACAGCAGCACGGCGAGGCCCGGAAACAGCGCCAGCGTGGGCGACAGCGCGGTAAGCGTCTGCGCCTCGTTGAGCATTCGTCCCCAGCTAGGGGTCGGCGGTTGCGCGCCCAGACCGACATAGGAAAGCCCCGCCTCGGCCATCACTCCCAGAGAGAATTGGATCGTCGCCTGGATTGCCAGCAGCCCGACCATGTTCGGCAGCACATGCTCGAAGGATATTCGGCCAGGGCCCTTGCCGGCCAGCCGCGCCGCCGAACTGAACTCGCGAGTCCAGAGTTGCAGCGCCCCGCCCCGCGCGACCCGCGCGAACACCGGGATATTGAAAATTCCGATGGCGATGATGGCGTTGACGGCGCCGGGTCCGAACGCTGCCGTGATCAAAATCGCCAACAGCAGCGACGGAAAGGCGAATATCAAATCGTTGCCGCGCATGATCAGTTCGTCGACCGCGCCGCGGCGCGCCGCCGCCGTCAATCCCAAGGGCACTCCCACGCACGCCCCGATAACCACCGACAGCAACGCCACCGCCACCGAGGTGCCTGCGCCCGCCATCAACTGCGACAGCACGTCCCTGCCAAGTTGGTCGGTACCGAGCCAGTGATGCAAGTTCGGCGCCTGAAGCTTGCCGAGGATCGACAGGGCAGCGGGATCGTACGGTGTCCAAAATTGACCGATCAGCGCCACACCGACGAAAAACACGCTGAGCGCGGCGCCGGCGATGAGCCCTCCCCGCGGCGGGCCGCCGCGGCTCATGCGGAACCCTGCGCGCGCAGGCGCGGATTGACCAGCACGTAGGCAAGATCCACCAGAAAACTCACGCTCACCACGGCGAACACCAGCACCACGACCACACTTTGCACCACGATCAGGTCGCGCTGCACGATGGCCTGAAATGCCAATCTCCCCAGACCCGGCAGAAAAAACACATTCTCGATGATGACGGCGCCCGCCAACAGAAACGAAAACTGCATGCCGAGGATGGTCAGCACCGGGACCAGCGCATTGGGCAGCGCATGGCGCCACAGCACCCGCCACTCGCCGGCTCCCTGTGCCCGGGCCGTGCGAATATAGTCCTCGTGCAGAGTATCGATGAGCGCGCCGCGCAGTACGCGCGCCAGGATCGCGGCCTGGGGCATGGCGAGCGCCACCGCCGGCAGGATGAGCGCCTCGAGCCCGGCCGCCAACCCTGCATCCCAGCCGGGAAAACCGCCGGCGGGAACCCAGTGAAGCCCGAGGGCGAACAGCATCACCAACAACATGCCCAGCCAGAAATTCGGAAGGGCGAGGCCGAGCTGCATGATCGCGGTGAGCGCCGCACCGCTCGCCCTGCCGCGCCGCGCCGCCGCCATCAATCCGACCGGAAAGGCGATCGCGGTGGACAGCAGCAGCGCCAGCAGTGCGAGCGGCAACGACACCTGCAGGCGTTCCGCGATGAGTTGGCCCACGGCAATTCGATAGGTGTAGCT
>JBARBX010000782.1:0-1878 GCA_049793535.1 Steroidobacteraceae bacterium
GAAGCATCTCGCCCAATTCGGCGCCGTCGACATCGGGCATCGAGTGATCGAGCAGGGCGACGTCGAACGGCCGCCCCGATTTCCACCCCTGCTCGAGGACGGCACGCGCCTGCCGGCCGCCTCCGACGCAGGTACACTCGGCGCCCCATCCCTGAAGCTCGGACTCGAGTACACGCCGGTTCATTTCCAGATCATCGGCGATGAGCACTCGCCGCCCGGCGAGCTGCGGGTGCGCCGCCGAGCCATCCGCCACCCCGCTGATTTGCACCGGCAAGGTGAACCAGAACGTCGAGCCGCATCCCGGCGTACTGTCGATGCCGATGGTGCCGCCCATGAGGTCGACGAGTTGGCGGCAGATCGCGAGCCCGAGGCCGGTGCCTCCGTAGCGGCGGGTGGTGGAGGCATCCGCCTGGGTGAATTTCTGAAACAGCGCGCCTTGAGCCGCGTGCGTGATTCCGATGCCGGTGTCGCGCACGCTGATGCGCAGGCCGGACGTTCCGTCCTCGCCGAATGCCCTGACCTCGACGTGCACATACCCCAAGCTGGTGAACTTGATTGCGTTCCCCAGCAAGTTCACCAGTATCTGCTTCAGCCGACCCGGATCGGCCACCACCCGCCGTGGCACATCCGGCATGATCGACAGCCCCATCTCCAGATGCTTCTCTTCGGCTTTGCCTGCCATCAGCGCGACCACTTCGTCGACCGCGTCCGCCAGATCGAACGGGATGTTCTCCAAGGTCATGGCCCCGGCCTCGATCTTCGAGAAGTCGAGAATGTCGTTGATGATCCCCAGAAGGTTCTGCCCGGAGTTCTCGATGTTGCGCAAGAACTCGCGCTGCTCTTCGTTGAGCGGCGTGTCGCGCAGCAGATTGGCGAAGCCCAGCACGCCGTTCATCGGGGTGCGAATCTCATGGCTCATCGTGGCAACGAACTCGCTCTTGGCGCGATTCGCGCGTTCCGCCGCGTCTTTGGCGGCCTCAAGAGTGGCGCGCGCCTGGCGCCGCTCGGTGACGTCGGTGGCAAGGCTGAGATAGCCGGTAATGCCGCCGCCGGCATCGCGAATGGCCGTGACGCTGAGATTCACGGTGAGCCTGGACCCATCCTTGCGCGCATAGCTGCATTCGCGGGCCGAGAGTTCTCCCTGCTGGGTGATATCGCGCACTCCTGAGACACCGTCGGTGTCGAGATGTATGACCAGGGGATTGGGGCGCCCCACCAGGTCGGCCGATTTGTATTGCAGCATGCGCTCGGCGCCGGAATTGAATACGGTGATCACGCCGTCGACGTCCGTGGCGATGATTGCCGCTTCCGTGGCCGCATCGAGGACGCTCTGCAGCAACGCGCGCGCATCGGCGACGGCTTGGGTCGCCCTGCGCCGCTCCGTCACATCCGTGATGAAGCCGTGCCACAGCACGCTGCCGTCCGCTTCCCGCTCCGGCGTCGAATTTCCGAGCACCCAACGTACGACGCCGTCCGCTCCGCACACACGGTATTCGTCGCGCCACGGCGTGAGCCGCGCCGCGGAATTTTCAATCGCCTCTCGCACCCGCGCAGCATCCTCGGGATGCAGCATGGCGCGCACGGCGGCGGCATCCTCGCGCACCGATTCCGGCGACAGGCCCAGTATCTGGCGGATGCCCTCGCTCGAGTAGGGTATCTGCGTGGTGCCGTCGGGCCGCAGCCGATACTGATACACCATGCCGGGGAGCTGCGACCCCATTTTCTGCATTCGATCGAGGAGTTCGCGGCGCCCCTCGGCGATCCGATCGCCCTCGGATCGCTCGCGCTGCAGTTTCCGAATCACAGGCTCCACGATCACCACGAGCACCAGTATGCTGGCGAGTATTTGCGCCAAGGCCCACAGGCGCAGCATATGAC
>JBARBX010000783.1:0-34849 GCA_049793535.1 Steroidobacteraceae bacterium
GATCATGACCCTCGATCGGCCGATTCCAACCCTCACCGATGACCTCGTCTCCCAAGATCAACAGCGCCCCGACGGGGACCTCGCCGGCCAGCGCCGCGCGCTGCGCCAACTCGAGCGCCCGGCGCATGAAACCGACATCCCGCGACGAGCTCATGCGCTGCCCCTCCCGTTCTCGCGGCGGCCGGCGTATCGAATCGCGAAAATCGCAACATAGAGAAGAAACAGCGCAGCGGCGCTACAGCTCAACGAATTGTGGATGTTGACCAGCGACCCTAGCAGACCGACGCTCAACCCGCTGAAGGTTCGCAGCCCCATAGCAAACATTGAGTACACTCCGAGCACCCGCCCACGGATGTCGCTCGGCGCATTCAATTGCACCAAAGATTGCGCCATGGCGTTGAAACCGAGCTCGACGAAACCCGCGACGAACAACAGAGAGATGGACACGGCGTAGGTATTCGATCGGGCGAATCCGAACAGGGCACAGCACCAAATCATCGCGAGGATGAAGGCCGTGCGCGGCCGCGGCGGCAACAATCCGCCGCCCTCCAGGATCAGGCCGGCAGCCAACCCACCCGCCGCATCCGCCCCGAGCAGGACTCCGTACGAAAAGTTCGCACGAGCGTGGCCGAGATCAAGCGCGAATCCCGGCATTTGCGCCTGGTAGGCATTGCCGATAAAGAAGGCGGAAGCCCCGATCAGCAATGTCATGGACGACAGCACTCGATTGTTCGCGACCACTTTTATGGTGGACCAGATATCTGCGAAGCCGCTGAGTCCCTGTGCCGCGCCAGCCCCACGCTGCGAGTGCGCAGGCACCCTGAGCAACCAAGCGAACAGCGGGACATAAATGAGCGCATTGATGCATATGCCGATTGAGGCCCCGAATGTCTGCAATAGGGCGTCGCCGACGAGCGGCCCGACCAGAAATCCCAGGTAGCGTCCGGTCACGAAGATTCGCACTGCGCTCGGCAATTGCTCGAGGGTGACGATTCTGTGTATCAGCACCTGCGACGCGGGTATCCAAAGCACGCCCGCCAGACCGTGAATCACCAGCAGCAGCATGGCCTTCCAGACCGCCGAGCTGTCCGTCATGAACATGACGCCCCAGCCGATCGATACGCCGATGAACAACAGCATGCCGATCTGAATGAGCCGGCGGATGTCGAATCGATCGGCCAATCGGCCGGAAAAGGCGCCAAAAAACAGATAGGGCAGCCAATGAGAGACAACGGCAAACGCGCCCAGGGCGGGCGAGCGGAATTTTTGGAACATCACCCAGTAACTGATGACGTGCTCGATGTTGTCGGCCATCATCGCTGCGGTCGCGGTGATGAGAAAAATTCGATAATCGCCGTTGGCGAACAGGGCGAAGGCGCGCGGCTTGCGGGAGGCCGGGCCCGCAAAGCGTATGTCGGAGTTCAATGGAATTGGTTGCCTCGATGGCGGCGGTACCCCTGGATTGTAGCCGAATCCAGGAATAGCGCGCCCGATGTAGAATAGGCACATCGAATTGCGGCTGACAAACGAAAACTCGAGGCTTGCATGCGCGTATGGCTGTTGGGGTTGGCTTTTCTGGCGGTTGTGCCCGTGTTCGCCGACGAGGGAATGTGGACCTTCGACGATTTTCCGTCGGGCGCGGTAAAGCAGCGCTATGGAGTCGACATAACGCCCGCCTGGCTCGACCACGTGCGCTTGGCGACGATTCGGCTCACGAACTGTACCGCGTCATTCGTCTCGCCCGAGGGCCTGATCCTCACCAACCACCACTGCGTGGAGTCCTGTCTCGCGAAGCTGTCCTCCAAGAACCAGAGCCTGCTGGAACTGGGAATCGCCGCAGCGGATCGCAAGGCCGAACAGCGATGCCCCGCGCAGCTCGCGGATGTGCTGGTCGGCAGCGAAAACGTCACCGACATTGTCTCCAAGGCCATCGCGGGTTTGAGCGATACGGCGGCCAATGATGCGCGCAAGAGGACGCTGACCACGCTCGAGCAGGCCTGCGAACAGGCCAGCGCCAAATCGCATTCCGGCAAGCTGAGATGTCAAGCCGTCGCCTTGTATCAAGGCGCCCAATACTTTCTCTATAAATACAAGCGCTACGACGACATCCGGATGGTATTCGCGCCGGAGGCCGACATTGCCGCATTCGGCGGCGATCCGGACAATTTTCAGTTTCCGCGTTGGTCGCTCGATTTCTCGATGCTGCGCGCCTACGAGAATGACAAGCCCGCAGCCACGCCCAACTACCTGCAAATCGATTTCGACGGACCCAAAGCAGATCAGCTGGTTTTCGTCTCCGGCGATCCCGGATCGACCGCGCGCCTGCAGACCCGGGCTCAGCTCGAATTTCAACGCGATCTGTCTCTGCCTGTCACATTGATGCGCGCCTCGGAACTGCGCGGCCGACTCATCCAATTCGGCACGACCAATCCAGCCGACGAACGAATCGTGCAGGCACCCCTGAACAGCCTGCAGAACGCGATCAAGGTTCGCCGCAAAGAGCTCGACGCCCTGGATGACGATGCATTGATGGCCGGCAAGACCGACGCCGAGGAGAAGCTGCGCGCGAGCGCCCACCTTGCCGGCCCCGATCCGTGGCACGAGATCGAGTCGGCGTTGGCCCGCGAGCGGGCGCTCTACCTCGAATACACGTTTCTGGAGGTTGGCGCAGGATTCAACAGCACGCTATTTCGCGACGCGCGCCTGCTGCTGCGGGGGGCGGACGAACGTGCGAAACGCAACACCGACCGCTTGCGTGAGTTCACCGATGCCTCGCTGCCGCTGATCCAGCGTGAACTGTACACGCGCGTTCCCGTCTATCCCGAACTCGAAGTTCTAACGCTCTCATTTTCTCTCGAACGCATGCGCGAATGGCTGGGTCCCGACAATCCGGTGGTGCGGAAATTGTTGTCAAAAGAATCTCCCGACGCGCTGGCAGCACAGCTCATCGCCGAGACCAAGCTCGACGATGCAGACGCGCGCAAGCAATTGTGGCTGGGCGGGAAAACGGCGGTGGATGCATCGCTTGATCCGATGATAGAGGTCGCGCGGGCGATTGACGCGGATGCCCGCGCCGTCCGCAAACGGTACGAGGACGAAGTGGAGGCACCGATTGCGGCGGCGGCGCAAAGGATCGCGGCGGCCAGGTTCAAGGTATACGGCACCAACGTGTACCCGGACGCTACGTTCACACTGCGGTTGAACTACGGCACCGTGCAGGGGTGGGTCGAGCACGGCACGCCCGTGGAGCCCTTTACCCGCCTCGGCCGCATATTCGAGCGCGCGACCGGCGCGTCGCCCTTCAAGATTCCCGATAGCTGGATGAAGGTGAAAGAGCAACTCGACATGAGCACCCCGTTCTGCATCTCGACCAGCAACGACATCGTCGGCGGGAACTCGGGCAGCCCTCTGATCGACGCCCAAGGCCGCATCGTCGGCTTGATGTTCGACGGCAACATCCACTCGATTGCCGGGCACTATGGGTTCAATGCGGCGAACAATCGGGCGATTGCGGTACACCCGGCGATCATTCGCGAGGCGCTCGACAAGGTCTATGGTGCGAAAGCGCTGCTGACGGAGCTGAACGCGAAATGAACTCTCCGGGCCGTCACGAGTGGCGCGATTTTTCGATCAGCGCCATCACGTGTTCCCACGGCATCGGGCCCTGGTGCATGGCGAAGACGGTGTCGACGATGAGATTTTCGCGTTTCACCGCCTGCGAGACTTCGTACATCAATTCGGGATCGTAGAGCGAGCCGTCGTCATTCAATGCCAACGTGTCGCTCGCGTACAAAATCCTGCGTTCAGGGAAATAGACCATGTACTGCCGTTCGGTGGACGCGCCGCGCAGGGGATAGAGCTCCATCCGGTTGGCACCGCTGCCGAGTTCCAGCTTGCTCGCCACGATCTTCCACCGCGCCTTGGAGTCCTTCGATTTCTGCAGGGCGTCGGGCTCCATCGTGTGGGGCGCGCTCATCATTCGGTCAAGCAGGGGTTGGTTCAAATCGAGGATGTAGATGGGCAGACGTTGTGCCACCGCCAGCCGCACCCCCCCGGTGTGCGGCCACGAATCCGACGTCGACAGGACGGCATTGATCGGCCGGCCCGGGTAGCGCTTGCGGGCTTCCCTGATCACGCCTTGCATGTACAGGCTGGAAATCGGCGCCTCGAGAATCACGACTCCGTCAGGCTCCTTCACGATGGTCGCATTCCACGATCCGGCGAATAGATCTATGCCCGGAGCGAGTGTGGCGGCCTGTTTGACGTTGAACGGGCGATTCCAGCCCGGAGAGGCCGCGCTCTGTTTGACGGCGCCCGCGTTCATCTCGAACGCCTTTTCATCCAATGGAACGTTGAATTCCACATTCAGCGCCTGTGTCGAACGCCAGAGGGCGTCGTTGCGCTCCTCGACCCAGTTCGTCGGATAGGAAATCCCCTCGACCAGCTTCCAGTTGTCGAAATAAATCCTCTGCCGCACGTCGCCCCAGAAATACCAGAAATCGTGAAAGACCTGGGTGGTATCCACGGCATCGGGTAGATGGTTGAACGGATTGAGCAGCACCCGGACCGGAATATGCCGCCAGCTGAAGGCCACCGCCGTGTGGAACGTCGAACGAACATTCTCCGCTGCTTCATAGTGCAAGTCGGAGGCGCCGGCGGCCGTCAGCAGAACCCGCATGGGACCCAACGCCAGCGCCTCTCTGGATGCATCCAGATCTCCAAGCGAACAGGGCGAATCGCCGAATGCGGTGTGGTATACGCCGCCGTCCGGACCCACCACCAAGGTCGTATCGGAGTCGGATTGATTGGGATCGGATTCCGGCCAGGTCAATTTGGTTTCGGCGATCAGCCGTTGGTTGGCAAGATCTATGGTGATATGGCCGCGCTCGTAGGAGGCGATGAAGGGCGATTGCCGGTATGACTGCTCCATCAGCAACGTGTGGCCCACCGTCTGCATGCGCACGCTCACCACCTGCTGCAGGCGCTCACGGCCACCCATCGCTTCCAGCGCCGCGGTAACGCACTGCTGCGGACTCTCATTCTCGCAGCCCGGAGTCTGCAGGGACTTTTCATGCGCGTGTGCACGTGCGTGTGGATGCGCATCTGCATGAGCGTGAGCACCCACGGTCAAACACAGCCCCGCCGCGGCCATCAGCAAAAAGCGGTTCATATGGTTCCTGCAACTACCCAGGTCGGCGTGTTTCAGCTTAGTCCTTGGCGCCCTGCAATTCCACCCTTACGACCGCGGCGGGGCAATGAGTGTCCTAGTTCGGCGACAGTGTCACCGGGACTTCAGTGATGCTATCGACGGGAATCTTGTTCGCCGTCGCCGCCTTGCGCACGGCAGCTTCGTCCGGCGCCTCGTATATGCAATACGTCTTGGTTTTGCTGGCATTGGCGTAGGACGTTACCCATTTCACGCCGTACCGGCTGTTGGTCGCGTTGATCTTTGCTTTGCCGGAAGCGTCGAGACCCTCCAGCGCGCCGGGCGGAAAGGTCCTCTCGATGAGATAGCGGTGTGCCACGGCGTTGGTCTTCTGTGGTGCCGCGGCGGTCTGTGCGGGCGGATCGGCGGCGATAGCTTGGCTGAGGAACATGACGGGCAGCAATGCGATGAGTATTTTCATGATGGTCTCCTTTGCTTGTGGTTATGGTTATAGCTACTCGGCGGTCGCAGGATCGATAACGGCGCTCACTCGCGAGATTTTATTTGCCGGGAACCCGCCCAGTTCGGCATGCCGCCGCACCAGGGACTCGTCGGCGGCGTGATAGATGCAATAGATCTTGTCGGAGGTTACGTAACTGTGAACCCACTGAACACTCGGCCCCAGGCTGCTCAGTACTCCGCACGACTTCAGCGAAATAGACTTCAAATCGGCCGGACTCATTTTCCCGGCACCGGGAATGTCCCGTTCGATGACAAACTTCGGCATCTGTTTCCCCTTGAATGATTGGTTTGCTCGATTCCCATGTTTTTTTGATTCGACGCGCATAGAGTGGCCCGAATTCGCAGACCGTGTCTTGAATCGCGCATGAAATTATTCTAAAAGACCGGCAGCGGCCCTCGCGAGCGAGACAAGAGCATAATTATCAATAACTTGGGAACACATGGAACCGATACGCATCGGAACATTCGAGCTGTATCCGACGGAGCGCATGCTGCGCATCGCGGGAAATCCCGTCGACCTCGGAGCGCGCGCCTTCGACTTGCTGCTGATGCTGGTCGAAAATCAAGGCCGGCTGGTCACCAAGACGGCACTGATCGAGCGCGTCTGGCCCAACGTCATCGTCGACGAGAACAACCTTCCCGCGCAGATCGCGAGTCTGAGACGCGTGCTCGGCGCGGGCGCCATACGCACGATTCCGGGATTCGGCTATCGACTCGAACTCACCGTCTCGGGCCCGGCGACAGCCTCGAGAGTGGCCGCGTCCATGACGACGCCCGCTGCCGAGTTGCCGCGTCTGTCGGTGCCGCGGCGCGTCTGGCCTAACCGCCTCGGGGCGCTGATCGGCCGCGACCGCGAGCTGCAAGATCTCCAGGAGGCGCTCGAGCGGGCATGTCTGGTCACCATCGTCGGCATCGCCGGCGTCGGCAAGACGCGCATCGCCCGGGAAATCCACGCACGCGAATCGGAAATGACCGGTGCCGCGGTCGCCTGGGTGTCGCTTCAGACGATTCGCGGCACGGAGCGCATTCCCTCGACGATCGCGCTCGCCCTCGGTCTGTCGCTTCCCGAGGATGTAAATGGATTCGCGGCCCTGTCTCAGGCGTTGGCGGAAGTACCGGTGACTCTCATACTGGACGGCGCCGAGCAATTCGGCCACGCCCTGGCGACACCCTTGGCCGATTTTGTCTCCCGCACGCGAGGCGTGCGCGCGCTGGTGACGAGCCAGGCACCCTTGGGCGTCCCCGGCGAGACGGTGTACCGCCTCGCCGTTCTGCCGGTCCCTGCACGCGGCACCGCGCCGGAAGACGCCGTGCGATTCGCGGCCGTGCATCTGTTTGCCGAGCGTGCGGCAGCCGCAGATCGCCGATTCGAGCTTTCGCCCGCCAATGCGTCCGCTGTTTCTGAGATATGCCGACGGCTCGATGGCAATCCGCTGGCGCTCGAACTAGCGGCGGCGCGCGTACCGGGGCTGGGTCTGAACTCGCTTCTCGAGCGGCTCGACGATCGATTCCGACTGCTCAAGGCGCCCGGAGAATCGCTCGATCCTCGACACGGCGCGCTGCATGCCGCGTTCGACTGGAGCTATGGCTTGCTCACGCCCGCCGAGCAGCGAGTTTTTGACAGACTTGGAGCATTTGCGGGAAGCTTCTCTCTCAACGCCGCTGCACGCTGCGTAGCGGACGAGACCATCGATACCTCCACGGCAATCGACTTGATCGGGCGCCTGGTCGACCGGTCGCTGGTCACGGTGCTGCCGGTCGATCCGCCGCGCTATGCGCTGCTTGAAACCGCGCGTCTTTTCGCCGTTGGCAGGCTTTCTGCCGCACACGCACTCACGGCGGCACAAGATCGCATGTCCGCGACCATGCTGCACTTGCTCGATGCAGCCTATCAGGAATATTGGTCGCTTGACGAAGCCATCTGGCTGCACCGCTACGAGCCGGAACTCGACAATGTTCGCGCCGCCATCGATTGGGCCATCGCCAACGATCACGCACGCGGCGTCGCCTTGTTCGGGTCGGCGTGGCCGCTATTCGTGGAAACCGACCTCGGTGCCGAGGGTCGCAACCGCTTTGCGCAGACGGTGGCGCTTCTTTCCGATGCTCTGCCGCAGGCTCGCGTCGGACGATTCTGGGAGGCCGTCGCCACCTACGAGTCGACTCGCCAGTGCGACCGCGCGCGTTATGCAGCCGAGCTTGCGGCCAAAATGCACTCGGCCGCGGGTGACCACCGTGCTCATTATTACGCTCTGACGCTGTTGGCCTTCAATTGGCGGGGTGACGACGCGGCGGCTCGCGCCGCTTTCGACATGGCCCGCCGGCTCGAAGATCCCGCATGGCCTGCGCGTCTGCTGACTCATGGCGCACTGACAGAGGGTGCGTTGTTTCTGAGCGTCGGCCAATTCGGCGATGCGCGCGTTGCGTACCGGCGCGCAGTCAGGCTCGCGCTGACGATGAGCGAGCGGCAAGCGCTCGCGGCAACCGTCAACATCGTCGAACTCGATACTGCCTGCGGTGATACCGTGTCGGCGCTGCAGCTTGGACGGCCGTTGGCGCTGAGCCTGCGGCACTCAGGGCGCCGCGAAACGCGCTTTGAGCTCCTGGGCGCCACGTTCAGCGCGCTGCTGATCGCCGGGGATATCGACGAGGCGCGCACCACCGCTGCGGAACTCTACGAGCTGGCGCTGCGCATTGACACCGGCAAGCTCTACTCCGTGCTGGACGCCATGGCGTTCCTCGTCTGTGCCGACCGGCGATACGATGCGGCGGCACGAATTGCCGCCTGCTCCGATCTCGCGCGCGAGACCCACGGGCAGACGCGACGCCGCCCCACTGAACTGCGGATGCGCGCCAGCGTGGGTGCTATTCTTGAGGAGCGCCTTGGACCGACGTGGAGGGCCGGCGCCGCCGAGATTCGTGAGCCTTTGGACGAGAGTGGGGCGTGTTCGTTGGCACTCGGCCTTCGCGCCTGACGCCCACCCTGGCGCTACCGCGGACACTGGACGATCGGACAAATCATTGGGGGATCTATATGAGAACGCACGGGAAGCTGCCAGCACAGGGGATTGGGCCGACGCGCCGCGAGATAATCATCGGCGGGGCTCTGGCCGTTGCCGGTACGATCATCCGGCCGACCCGGGCCGACGAGCCGTCGGTTCCGGGAATTTCCCATTCCGCGGAATCCATTCATCAGGAGCCGTTCTTCACGGCGAGCCGGAAGCAAGTGTACGAAGCGCTGACGAACCCAGGGCAATTCGACCAAGTGACGCGTTTGAGCGGAGTCATGCAATCCTCCGCCATGGCGAAGATGAACACCCCGACCCAAATCAGCCAACATGCGGGCGGCCCATTTACGCTGTTCGGTGGATACATAACCGGCCGCCATATCGAACTCGTGCCGCACGAGCGCATCGTCCAGGCGTGGCGCACCGGTAGCTGGGATCGAGGCGTGTATTCGATAGTCAGGTTCGAGATCGCGGAACAAGGCACGGGCACCAAGATCCTGTTCGATCACGCGGGCTTCCCGAAGGGTCAGGCCGACCATCTGGCCGCCGGTTGGCAGGCCAACTATTGGTCGCCGATGGAGAAGTTCCTCAAGCAGGCTTAGCGCTTGGAACACATCGCAGCGGCAACAAGGGGGTCATGTGCTATTCGAACAACTCAGCGTCGGGGGCTGTCAGTCCTATCTCGTCGGCTGTACCGACAGCTGCAGCGCCGTGCTCATCGATCCGGAAATCAGCCTGATCGATCGCTACCGAGCATTGGCGGCGCGCGACGGATTGCGCATACATTACCTGGTTGACACCCATACGCATGCCGATCATTTCTCGGCCACGCAGCAACTCGCCCGACAACTCGCCGTGCCGGTTGTGATGCACCGCATGAGTCCCGCTCCATTCGTGGACCTGCGAATGGACGACGGGGAATTGCTGGTGGTCGGAAAGCTTCGGCTGCAAGTGCTGCACACGCCGGGTCACACCGCGGACTCCATGTGTCTGCGGGTCGAGGATCGGGTGTTTACGGGTGATACCTTGCTCATCGGAGCGACCGGCCGCACCGACCTGCCGACCGGAGATCCCGATGCGCTGTACGACAGCCTGTTCAACCACCTCTTACGGCTTGACCCGGCGAGCAAAGTGCACCCCGCACATGAATACAAGAACCGCAGCCACTCCACGATCGAACAAGAGCTCGCGAGCAATCCTCGTCTTCAGGTCCACGATCGCACCGCATTTTCGCAAATGATGCGCAGCCTCAACCTCAGCATGCCAACCCACGTGACCGAAGCATTGCGCACCAATATGAGCGGCGGCAAGACCGTCGCGCAAATGCTCGCCGAGGCGACCGCCACGGTGCCGTTCATGTCCCTCAGGGAATTGAAGGCGCGCACCGAAGCCGGCAACGGCGAACTGCTCGTTCTCGACGTGCGCGAGCGCGAATCCTACGAGGAAGGCCATATCCCCGGAGCGAAACTGCTGCCGCGCGGCCAACTGGAGTTGCGCGTCAATCAGGATCTGCCCGACCCCACCCGCCGTATTGTCGTGTGCTGCGAATTTGGCCGAATATCGACGCTCGCAACCGCCACCCTGCGCGCGATGGGTTACCAGCGCGCCGCGGCACTGGATGGCGGCATGAAGGCTTGGCGCGAGGCGGGGTACCCCATCAATTTAGGGACGGCGCCGTAGTTCAAGGCGCTCGCACTAGCGGTACACAAACGTCGTCAATACGCTCTCAGACGCCGTGACTTCGTTGTTTGGATCGGTGCCGCCGGCCGACGCGTACCAGTAACGTCGCGCATCGCTTGCATAGGTCATGAGAGTATTCGGGTCGGTGACGATTCGTAGATAGCTCGTCGACCAATAGTGCACGGCCCGGCCCCGCGGCAATTCGAGATTGCGCGTCATCTGCTCGAGAAAATTGCTGAGGGGCCCCTCCTGCGGTGTCGCGTGCAGCACAATTTCGACGCAGGACGGGACTGCTGAGTCGGCCGCACACGGCACATTGCGCGTATAGGCGAATTCAATATCATTCGGCAGCAGGATATTGTCGACACCCGGCAAGATCAGCGCGGCGGACATTCTGTACCACACCCCCTGATCGAGCGTGGCGCCGATCCATGCGCCGGTAGCCAGGCTATAATCTTCCGCCGCCTTGGCTTCGATGGTATCCGGTGCGAAGACGACGTCGATCTCCAAGCCGGCGTGCCTCGACAAGCGTGCGGCGATCTCGCCGGCGGGCGCTCGATCGCTGATCAGCGCTCGTGTCGCATCCGCGAGCTGCCGCGCGGCCTTGCGGGAATCCGCCACCTCCAGCAGCTCGCCGTTGTGGCTCACGACGATGTCCGGATGCTGCCGAAGCGCGCGGGTGAACAAAATCGCCAGCAGGCTCAGGTCCGCCGCCCCATTCGACTTGACGTCGGCCTCGTTCACGGCCATGAGCGGTTCATAGGATTCCAGCCAGGGTCGGTGGGTCTTGCGAAAGTGACCTTTCAGGGATGCGGTTCCGGAAGCACGATTGACCTTGTCGGCGGCGGCGCGGCTGAAGTCCAATTCGATCTCGATGTCCGCATCGCAAGGCACCCAGCCAAACTTCAACGTCACGGATCGGTGTGGAAAATCCGCAACCGCCCCATCGCCGGACTTCCAGCGCATCAGCAGCTGGTTGTTGTCCTCTGCATCCTGGTGAAAGCCATATTCGCGGTCCATTTCGATGGCGATTTCGAGCGCTGCGATGGATAGGTCATCGTCGCCCGCGGAACCCGCCAAATCATCTGCATACTCGAGGCGGGCTGCAAGTGCGGCCGGAGCGTTTGGATCGATCTTATCGAGTGCGGCGATCGCGGCTTCGAAGTCCTGGGGGCCCGGCGGGCTGTCCGATGAATCAGCGACGGACGCCGCTGCGAACGACGCCGATCCCCAGAGAATGGCGACCAAACCAGCCGAAAACGGGCTAGGGATTCGCATCACACCGCCGCTGCCGCACTGCCGCTCCAGCTTGCGGCCCGATTATCGCGGCCGAAATTCCAATCAACCGGCTGGCCGGCCCGTTTTTGGGTTGACCGGCGCTTTGAGTGCGCTCCCGCATCGAGCGTTGGGGCCCACGGGGAAGTCGTCATCGCCGTTGAGCAAAGTATATGCGCAGCGACCGAAGGCAACCGTGACTTGATCCGTATTGGCGCCTCTCCAAAACCTGTGATGGTGGCGGTGTTCAGGATTACCTGGATGCGTCTTATCGGTACGAACGGCGGTTTTCGCCGCGTGGTCAGCGGCGTGACTGCCGATGGCCTGCGTGAACGAGCCTCGGCCGAGGTTCGCTGAACCGAAACGGCCGCTGTTGGAAAATCCGCCGCCAAATACTCCGTGCCCGCCGACTCCGCCGCCGTGGCCGCCGCCTCCACCGCCCCCTCCGTGCCCTCCACCGCCCCCTCCGTGGCCGCCACCGCCGCCTCCGGAACCAGCAGCGCTGCCCCCGCTGGAACTCGACGTGCTTGACGCAATGGCGCCGCCCGATGCACCGAGCGCAATGACTATGACGAGAAGTGACAGATGCGGTTTCATAGAGCACCTCGAAATGCCGGTTCAACAAACCAGGCCGGTTCAAGCTTACTCCGGTGACCACCCGATTCGATGCGCGCTACATTAACTATGGATTTGCCCTGACCTCGCTGGTATTGAGAGTCGTCGCGAACTACCACCGGCGGGCGAGTTCCCTACGCGAGGATCGCAATCTAGAATTCGAGCCTTCGGAGCCTGGCATTTCAATCGCTTATCGCGTTCCCCGCAGCGGCTTCGAGCGCCGCCTCGGCGGTGCCGCGGGTGGGTTTGCCGCGATGACGCTGGAGACATTAACAATTGATTAAACTTTGCGGCCATGGACCCCTTCGCACGTCGCGATGAGCTCTACCGCAGGGCGCACCTCACGCCGGCGATCCGTACGACTTTCATCGGCAATCCCATGTCCCTGTGGTTGGGCACATCGAGGCTCCACAGAGTGGATCCCGCCGTCGGGCACTCGCATTCGGTAAAACCGAGCTTGGCATAATGATCTTCGACCAGGCGATTGCGCTCGGTCGGTCGATAGGTGCCGACGATCCGAGCGATGCCGAACTTGCGCGCATGGCTCACCAATTCCTGTAAGACGGCCTGCTCGACCCGCCGTCCGAGGACGCGGCAGCTCATGAGCCATGTATCGACCAGCCAATCGTCGGCATTGCGCCGGCAGATCACGACACTGATCATGCCATTGTCGCCGAACGTGTCGACCAGGCGGACCTGAAGCGTGAAGCAATTCGGATCAGCCTCCATTTCACCCACCTGTACTTCGCTGTAGCGGCGGGTGGTCAGGTTGAACTGGTTGGATTTGTTGATGAGCTGCGCAATTCGCGCCCGGCCGATCTCGTCGAAAGGCCGGAACGTGATCGTCATGCCAAGCGTCTCGAGGTATGCGTCGAGATCCCCCGCGGCGCGCTGCAACGCCACGCGGCGCGCATTGTCCCGGTAGAAATCGGCGCGCTGCTGGTCCTCCGGAGAAAAAGCGACCGCCTCGAAGTACCCCGCGGCCAGCAGGGTGCGCACATAAAACGCGGGGTCCTCGGTCAGCTCCGGCACCGCCACTTCGGGCAACATATCGCGGACCAAGCGCCGTTCCGCCGGATTGTCATCGAGGAATACCATCGATTCAAGTCCAAGCGACAATTCGTCGGCGATCGTCCGAATGTTGGTTGCCTTGTCGTGCCAATTTGCCTGGAATACCGCCACGTGATTCTCGTGCAACAGCATCTCAGGATGGTTGCGAAACGGCAGGCGAGCGATCTCATCGTTGTTCTTGGACGATACCGCGAGCACTATGCCTCGTTTGCGGAGCGCCAACGCCGCACTCTGCACATCCAGGAACGCTTCACCCTGCGGATCTCCCTGACCGAGCACGATGCCTTCGAGCCCGTCGTCGCCGATAACGCCGCCCCAAAGCGTGTTATCCAAGTCCAGCACGAGGCAGCGTCGACTCTTGCCGCGCAACGCCGCGATCAGGCGGCAGGCAAGATCCGCGTAGATCGGCAGGTAGGCGTTGGCGAACGGAATCTTGCCCATATTCCACAAGCCGGGATCATGCCACGACGATAGCCCGACGGTTTCGGCCAGACCGGCAACATCGAGCAGCAGGTCCGCCTTGCCCGCAAGATCGGTCGACAACTTGCGATTGAAGAGATCGATGACATTGCGGCGCGTGCCGGGAAGGGCCAGGTCGAGACTGCCGAAGCTGGTTTCGACCGGTCTGGCCAAAGTTTGATAGATGCAGCTCGCACCACAATTTTTTCGCAGCGCGTCGCGTACCGTCCGCAATTCGTCCAGCGCCCCGTCCACCGCGCCGTCAACGGCGCTCGCAACTCCCAGCGGGACGTCGAACGCAAATGCGCGGTAGTCGAGCGCGACCAGCACAGCGTCGGGGCGCGCCCGATTGATGGTGGAGTCGGCGTCGAGTGCTTCTTGCATGAACTGGCCGTAGTTCGCCTCTACGCACTCGAGCGCAATGCCATGCCGCGCCGCGGTCGCAGTCAATGCCGGCACCATGAAATGCGAGGTGGCATTGCTGATGATGCCGAGCCGAAACGGCGTCAGTGGCCTTAGGCCCTCGGGACGGCCTCGCACCGCCTCGATCGCGTTTGCAAGGCAGACGAGTTTGTTCTCGTCAAGCGCGAATGATGCCAGGGCGCGTACTTCGCGGCCCAGGTCTTCCGTAGCTACGCGCAGCGCCCGGCAACGCTTGGTGAAGTCTTCCGGGGGCCGAGGCAGCCACTCGAGGTCCGCGTACAACGACTCACTCACGGCGAACCTCAAGGCTGGAGTACGGCCCCAGAGGGCTGTTTGTGCTTGGTGAGCGCGACGAGATCGCCGACGTTCTTGAGCCGGCTCATCTCCACCGCGGAGAACTTGACGCCGAACGCCTTTTGCACCGACAGAATCAACCGTATGTGCGTCAGACTGTCCCAGCCGTTGACGTCATTGGCCGTCAGCTCGGGTTTTAGCACCAGATCATCGTCATCAAAGACTTCGCGAAATACCGAGGTCAAACGAGTGAGGATTGGGTCTTCCATGTATGTCTCCGTGGTATTCATGACGGCCGGTTAGGGCTCCGCTCGCGCCGGCATGCCGGCAATGATTTCGATCACGCCGACTCCGCTGATCCTGTGGAACGATACTTCGATGCCGTCGAAAAGAAGCGCAGGCTGGGGAAACCCGAGAGGTAGTACTTCCAGACCGGCTTGTTCCAGCGCGGCCAGCGATCGTTCGACGTCTTTGGATGTGTAGCAGATATGGTAGATCAAGCTGTCGCCGTGCTCGAGCACGGAATCTATCGGCGACGGTCCGGCTCCGGGCCATATCACTTCGACATCCGGCATGCGCTCATGATGGCGCATCGCCAGGTTGACCTTTTGCAGCGGGTCGTAACAGGCGTTTCCGGCGCGGTAACCGAGATCGTCCAAATAGCGCAACGCCGCCTCGGGAGACTTTACCGCCAGGCCCAAATGGTGAAATTCGAGTCCATATTGATTCATGGCCGCCCCGCGGCGAGCGTAGCGCTCTTCGCTGTTGGCGATTCGTAGGCCACGTCGCCGGCCATGCCGACAAGCCCCGCCACACGGGCCGCCCACTGCCGAGTGACGCGCGGCTTGGGGTGAACCTCATCTGAAAATTCGAGATCGCCATTCAAATCCGGCATTTCCAGGTGCGCGAATCCGTCCCTGCCGTCGAAATGCGAGAGCAGCACCTTCTCGTGCCTCAGGTATTGCGGGTAGATGGGCGAGCGCTCCGCGTGCCAGCGCGGGATCGGCAAGTCGACGAGCACCACCTTGCTTCCCTGCGCAAGTATCCGGTCGATCAAGTCTCTGAGCACCAAGAACTGCTCCTCCGCGATCGGCCCGTCGCTGTGCATTTGATCGTGCCAATACTTCAGGGCGGCCTGTTTGTCCGCCTCGGAAACGACGCTGGCGTTGCGTTCGGCATCGGTACGCGAGACGGGGCGCCCGAACAAGCGGTCGCGCAGTTCCTTGCTCGCGCGCCGCGACAGCTCGTCGAAAACCAAGTAGGGATGAATCAGGGCGACACCAAGCGCCAATTCTGCGGAGGGCAGAACTTGTTTCGGCCCGTTCTGGGTGCGCCGGTAGAAGCCATAGCGATAGCGCTCAATATCGATGTCTGTGTCGCCCGGGTGCCGATCGGGCGTATCCCATCGGAATTTGTCCTGGGTAAACGTGCCGTACCATATGCCGATGACGAACGTGGTGCGGCGTCGCGCCGGCGAACTCTGCAAATCCTGCACCAGATCTACGATTTGGGCGATTTCGGTCATGTTCGATCCGCCCACGGACAGGTTGTCGACCTCCTCATTCGGAAGCAGTGCTTGCACCTCGTGCTGCTTGAACCCGACCGCCGTGTTCGAAGCGCCGACGAACACAATGCGGGGCGCATCGGGCCTGACCGCGGCTCGGTTCAGAAACACGTACTTGGGGTCGGTCATGAAAATCGTGTTGTTGGCGAGAGTGGAATCCAGCCCGCCTCCTCGACTTTCCGGCGGCACCAATCCATAGGAGACGCCCAGCAAGACGCCGTAGATCCCCCCCAGCGCGAGCAGCACGAACAGGCCTTGTTTGAGAATTGCGCGCACCTAGAACGCCTTGTAAACAAATTCCGGGGCTTTGTGAAAAAAAGACCCCACTGCGAAGATCAACAGCACCCCGCTCGCCAGAACGACATTTCGCGCAATGAGGCCCGGGACTCCGGGCCGGTCGAGTCGGGGCACCATACCCGCCAGCATCCGGCCGGCCCGATCCACGACCGGGCCGCCAACGGCAGCGCACAGTGTCGTGCCGAGGAGCGCGAACAGCAGCCCGCCGGCGCCGAGCCGGCGCGCCAGCAGCCCGAGTTGATCCATGTTGACCCAAAGAGCGGTGACCGCGAGGGCGAAGAAGGCGAACATCAGCCCACGCGCCAAGCTGGCGTACACAAATGATTCTCCGATTGCTCTGTACTGCTTCTTGCCGAAACGATTGGTCATGAAGACCTGCCAGAGCTTGTTGAGGCTGGCGCCCGCGCCCATGACCAACCCGTAGATCACGAAGACACCGGTCGAGCCATGCCACACACCCATCACGAAGAATGTGACGAAGAACGCGATCACTCCCAGATAGGGCAGCCACACCGGCGCCGCCACCCGGCCGGCCAGAAACGCCATCAGCGGATTGAACAGGTAGGTCTTGAACCATTGCGAAAGGGTCATGTGCCAGCGGGACCAGAACTCGAATATGTTGCGCGCGGAAAACGGCCGGTCGAAATTCTCCGGCAGCTCCTGACCGAGCAGCCATCCAACGCCGATGACGATGTCCATATAGCCGGAGAAGTTGAAGTACAGGTAAAAGGTGTAGGCGACGGCACTCGCCGCATACTGCGCGGCAAAGCGCCAGCCGACCATCGGCGTCGTCTCACCGAGCACGGCGGCGGATAAATTGGCAAATAGATAGTTGAAGACCGCCGACACGACGGCGAGTTTGATGAAGCCCTTGATTATCCGATGCGCCGCTCTGAACGCGATGGCGTCGTCGACCTTGCGGTCGAGCAGCCCGAGGCCGGCCAAGTATTCGTTGGAGCGCTGTATCGGGCCCGACACGAAGCAGAGAAAATTGCAGGTGAAATTGAAAAACCCAAGCGGATCGAGCCGCGCCTCCTCTTCACCGCCCGCGCTGTCGATCACCATCTGCAGGACGCGGAAGAGAATGTATGAAAGCCCGATCTGCAGGTACAGGAACGGCAGTTCGATCCGAGCGGGCAGGAAAGTGTAGCGCTTGAGCACCGCGAATACCGCGACGATCAAGACGATCGTCCACCCCAGGAGTCCGGGTTTGCGCCAGCGCGCCACCCAGCGCGTGGCGGCGTATCCCAACACGAGAAACCCCAGCAATGGAGCCAGTTGCCCGGCCGATTGAACGAAACTCGCGAGGAACAGCAAATTCGCAAGCAACAACAACCCTTGCCGGAAAAGTGGTGCGCGCCAAGCGTTGAACGCCAGCACGGTTGCGGTTACAAAGCCGAGATACAGGGTCGATGTGAAATCCACGGCGCCTATACCTTGAGACGGGCGACCTTGACTGAACTGATGATCATGTCGGCCGGGTAGTCGTGCTGAATGAGATCCGAACCGGCGGACAGCCGCTCCGGCGAAACGCCATCAATGGGCTGCACATTCAATTCGTTGTACGGCCATTTCCCGCCGACCGCCAAATTGACGATCAGATACATGTTTTGCTGAAGAGAGGGCGGCGTTGGCTGTTGCCACAAAATTCTTCCGTCGAGCAAACCGGTCATCGACTGCGGTGTCCAGTCCAGGCCATACTCGTGAAAGTCCGCGGAGGGATTGATGTTCAGATCCATCCATTGGCTGAAATGTCCGCCGGCTCCTTTGGGCACCATAGCGCCGAAATGTATCTGTTCCTGATGCTTACCCCAGGGCATGGCTTCGAAAATGTCGATCTCCGGCGGCCACTGATGCGATTCGGGCAGCAGCCACAGGCCCGGCCACGAGCCGCGCGCCGATGGCAATTTGGCGGCCACGCGTATGCCCCCGAAAGTAAATGAGGCTCGCGACAGCAACATGCCGGAGCCGAAACGCCGGTATCCACCGACACGATAAGCCGACTGTTGTGCCGCGCTCAACAGCGATGCCTTGATGTGCAGGCCGTCGGGTTGAATTGAAAATGGGTCGTAACGCAAGTCCACCGGAACCGGGGTGCCCTTGATCCTATCGATGAGGGGGGTGACGTAGGTTTGGCACTCGGCATTGCCTCCGAGCCAGTTGGTGCCGTCTCCGTAGCTGTCCGGCCATTTAGTGCCCGGCCAGAAGGTGAAGGCCCATCGACTGGTATCGGGATAGAGTTTTTTGCCGCCGCCGGGCATTGTAATTTGTACACCGCGGAAATCATCTTCGATGATGTGGGTGTCACTCTGCGCGAGAGCTCTGTCGCCGCGGGCAGACAGCAGCAAGGCGCCCGCCCCCGTTGCCGTGTTAACGAGAAAATCACGCCGATTCATGCGACCCGCCCCCTCTCATTGAAGCGCAAAAGCTCCTCATCATTTGGTCCTGAAAATCGCGCAAATGTTCCGTATAACTTGTACTGCCGAGCCTGGACTCGGCACCGTTGTTTGAGGGACACTGAATCATGCTGTTCGACGCGCAGATGCTGCTGAGAGGCGCCCGGTGATCACGCTGATCGTCCCCACCCGGAATCGGGCGCATACCTTGCGGCTGGTTGCGCCCAGCTACTTTGCGCAGGATGACGTCGATGAACTGATCTTCGTCAGCGACGCCGGCGACGACGAAACGCCTGCCGTCCTCACGGAAATCGCTCGGCGGTTTCCGCAGAAGTCGCTGCGAATACTGTGCAACGAAACACGGCTGGGCGCGTCTCAATCGCGCAATGTCGGCGTCGCCGCAAGCACGAATGACATCATTCTGTTTTGCGATGACGATGAATACCTCGAGGCTGGATACGCGCGCACCTTGTTGCTGAAGCTTCAGGCGCCGAACGTGGGCGCCGTCTCCGGGCGCCGCGTCTACATGCTGCCGGGTGAGACGGAATCTCAGGCACTGCACAGGTTCTGCACCGGTCTGCACGACGTCAAACCCTTCCGTGCCCTGATTTGTGAATACGTGAACGGTGCGCAATTCTCGGGCGACCTTTCGATTCCGGTCACCAACGCGATAATTCTCACCAAGAAGAGCTTGCTGCTCAAATTCCCCTTCGACGCACACTATGCGAGAGGCAATGGATATCGCGAAGAGACCGATTATCAAATGAACCTGTTCGTGAATGGATTCGATATCCGGGTCACGAACGACTGCCACAGCTTTCATCTGCCGATGTCGCAGGTGCGAACGGGCGGTCAGCGCACCAATACTCTCAGGCGCCTCTATTGGTCCATCCACTACACTCGCTATTTCTTTGGGAAGTACCACGAGCGCTACGCCCGGCGCCTCGGGCTAGGATGGCCGCGCTGGTTTTCGCTGCTGACATTTTCGATTTTTTCCGCCTACCGCGAGACATTGCGCCCGCTGTTGCATGCCGCCGGGATGGCCGTTCTGGCACGCCGCAGGCGGTTGTCGGACTTCTGCCCGCGGGCGAATACAGGCGTCGACCGCAACGACGCCGACCGAAGCGTGCTGACCTTCGTCATTCCCGTGCGCCATCCGCAGAATTCACAGGACTGGCCGGCGCTCAAGCGCAGACTCGCGGACACCCTGCGCTCGATTGCGGGCCAGGACGACGTTCGCTGGCGTGCCATCATTGTTGCCAATGAAGGCTCGGATTTGCCGCCGTTGCCGGACAACTTTGCGGTCAAGCGGGTCAACTTCCCCCCAAACCCAATGTTCGAGCGGGGGGATTGCGACCTCGAGGCGTTCCGCGACGCCGTCCGTCTCGACAAAGGGCGGCGAGTGCTCGCCGGCATTCTGGAAGCCGATCGATCCGGCTACGTGATGGTCGTGGATGACGACGATTTCGTGAGCTGCCGACTGACGGGTTTCGTGGCCGGCCACCTCGGCGAGAACGGCTGGTACGTGAGGAACGGCTACATTTGGGGCGACGGAGGCAGGTTAATTTACGAGTACGCCGATTTTTCCCGATTCTGCGGGACCTCGCACATCATCCGGGCGGCGCTATTCGAATTGCCCGCAAGCGTCGAAGCAGCCGATCCGGACTACATTCGCAAGATATTCGGCAGCCATATATTCATACGCGAATATCTGGAGGGGCGCGGTGAGCCTCTTCAGCCGCTGCCCTTTGTGGGCGCCATCTATCGCGTTGGCCATGCGGGCGCCCACAGCAAGTCTGCGGGGCTGATCAAACAGGTTTTTTTCAACCGTGAGCTCCTTAGGAACCCGCTCAAGATCGCGGCAAAGTTCGCACGCATACGGCTGTTGGGCGCCGATATCCGGCGCCATTTCTGGGGAATCCGTGCGGCCGATCGCGCTACCCATGTCCACGGTTAGCCGCAGCACGACTGCAAAATCCCTGGTCTGGAGCACGGTCGAGAACGGCGGTCTGGCGATCATTTCCTTTGCCTCGCTCATCATCTACATGCGGCTGCTGTCGGCCGCGGATTATGGCCTGTTTTCGGCGGCACTGGCCCTCATCGAGTTGTTGGGCGTGTTGGTTACCATGCTGTTTCACAACGCGCTGGTGCAGCGGCCGGAAGTGACGGAGCTGCACTTCAACACGGCCTTTACGGCCACGATGGCCGTGAGTTTTCTCATGGTGCTCGGTTGCTGGGCGATCGGACCGCTATTTGCGACATCGGTCCATCAGCCCGCCGCAGGCAGTGTTCTTATTTGGATGAGCCTGGTGTTCCCCTGCTCCGCCGTGAGCGCAACGCTGGTCGCCCGCCAACGGCGGCAGTTTGACTTTCGCGCACTGGCACTGCGTTCTCTGGTAGGCCGCACAATAGGCGGGGGCATCGGCATCGCGGCCGCATTCATGGGGGCCGGACTGTGGAGCCTGGTTCTTCAGCAAATACTGATTGCCGCCATCGGCTCGTTGGTGCTGTGGGTGACCTCCGACGCCACCCCCCGTCTTCGATTTCGCTACGGCGAATTCAGGCAGATGATAGGTTTTGGCGCGCTCTCCGTGAGCGGACTGCTGCTGTCGGCCTCGATCAGAAGGGTGTTTACACTGCTGGCGTCCTGGTTTCTCGGCGTCGAGGCCGCGGGCTACCTCAATTTGAGCTTTCGCGTCGTCGATGTGTTCTGGGCGATTGCCGCCACGGCCGTAGCGCAGGTGGCTCTTCCGTTGTTGGCGGGGCTGCAATTCGACCCGGATCGGCTCAAGCGAGCCTACCAATCGTCCACACAACTCTCCTGCCTCGCTCTTTACCCCTGCTTCGTCGGACTGGGCGCAGTGGCGCCGGATATCGTCGAGGTTCTGTTCGGCCATCGATGGCAGCCCAGTTCGCCCTACGTCACAGTGCTCGGTTTTCTCGTCCTGCTGCAGGTGCCGCGTCTGGTGTTTACGCCGCTGCTGACGGCGCTGGGCAAGCCGCGAGATGCGCTCATAGGGTTGCTCGCTGAACTGTTATTCCTGCTGGGCATTGCCTGGTCGTTCGGGATGCCCTCGATGCCGTGGGCAATCGCCTCATGGGTCGCGAGCGAGTGCGTATTGCTCCTGGTTTCGAGTTCGGTGCTGAGGCGCGCGACCGGCTACAGTCTTTTCGAGCAGTTTGGCGGAGTTCTGAAGCCGCTACTCGCCTGCTTGCTGATGGCCGCCGCGGTCATCGAAGCTCGCCCGGAATTATCCGCCGATTTGGGGCCGGCCTTACGGTTGACCTTGCTGGTGCCGCTGGGTGCGATGATCTACGTTGTTTCGATATTCCTCCTGGATCGACGCTTGGTGAAAAACTTCCTGGAGTTCGCGCGAACCGCCTTCGAAAGCAAACGCAAGCGGCCCGAGCTGCCTTAAGCGAACGCCCGACGTCTGAGGTCGCTTTTGACTCCTTCCAGGCGGCCCAGAGTATCGTCCAGCGAGCGCGCGTGAGCGTGATCCGAACTCAGAAAGCCCTTGCTGTACCTCAGCTTGTCCAGATGCGCCGCGGCGACGGCGCTCATTTGCCGGCTTGACCCCAAGCCGGTTGCCGCCAGCCGTTTCAAGATGGCTTCAAGTCCCATGCTGGCGTTCCAGCGCCATCGTTGATCGATACGGCGGCCGACTTCCTCAAAGCCGGACATCAGCAGATCCACATCGTCGAAATGCATTCGAATGCCCTGCGCCACCAGACCGGGCGAAGGGTAGCCAGGCGCATTGGAGTGTACGGTCCACTTGAGCAGCGTGTTGCGTAGGTACTCGATTCCACTGCTGGCGGGCAGGCAAATGGGACTGTACGAAACGTTCAGCGACGATGCCCAGTCGACCCATTTGAAGGGCGATACCTCCCGGGAAAGAGCGACGGGAATCCAGGGCACCCGGAATGCGTCCGCGACGATGGCCGCATGCATGGATTCCGCAATGACCTTCTCAGCGGCGGCAATCCGTCTGACCACCGACCTCGAATCGCCGCACGGATGAACGAACTCGATTCCGAGGCTTTCGCAAATCGTCTCCCAATTGCCGTAGCGGACGCTCTTCCAATGAGGAATGAAAATGGTGCCTCGCCGGTTAAGTCCGCTGAACTCTGGCAGCGTGGCCAGCAGAATGGCCGGGTCCGTCATGGCGAAGCGCTCGTCGAGATGCAATGCGTGAGCGGTCAGGGGCCCACGCACGCCATAGATTCGCCAGCGAACAGAGTCGGTCGTTATGTCGCGAGGAACGGACGTATAACCGACTCCGGTGCCGAAAACGATCGTCACCCGGGCCGGAGGTAGATTCCTGTCGAGAATCGTGCCAATGCCGACGAACAGGACATCGTCCTTCGCATCGCCGCACACGTCGCCGAGCAGTTCGGGCCATAGCCATCGATTCAGCTCGTCGCCGAAATTTCCGCCGACCTGCTTGAGAAGATGAATCTTCACGGCCTGATCATATAGGTCACACTCGCCATCGCGAGCGTATCGTTGAACTGAAACCGGGCTTGATTGGACTCGCGCTGTTCGTACGTGACCGAGAGTTTGAAGGTAAGTGAAGACGTCGGGGTGTAGGCGACGCGCGCCTGCTCCGTCGTCAACCGGTCGTGGCGCGAGAAGTACGTGAGCGCGCTCGGGCTGGAACTGATGTAGTCGTGATTCTCCCGTGAAACGCCCGCGGAAAGAGTCAAGGTGTCCGCGGCAATCCACACCGGCGCGATCGCGACCCCATTCGAGACGAAATAATCCGACTCCGCCTCCACGTATGCCGTGAGCTGGCGCCAACCTGTCAATACCCATTGCAAATTGTCGGTCGGCTGCCACTGCAGCGCCGCCTTCCAGATGTCTCCCGAGAAGGTCGCGAATCTCGACTCCGGATAGTCGCGCTTCAAATAGCCGGCGCTGGCGTCGAGCTCCGTCGCGGCGCTAAAGACATATTTGACCAGGATGCGCTCCGTATCCTCTCGGTAGTCCGAATTGAAGGGCGTTCCGTTCAATACGAAGTTCTGCGGGAAGGTTGCATCCGTGTAGCGATAGTCGAACGTCACCGTGTTCTGGGACGCGGCCGCAAGCTCGATTCCGGCGTTTCCGGCCTTGCTGTGAAAGTCGTACAATTGCTCGGGGACCGCGGTCTGCGACGTATCCGCGCCGATCACTCCGCCGTAAATCGCCCAATGCGGTCCGACCTGGTAACGAATATTGCCGAAGTAATCTTCCCTTTCGACCACATCGCGTGCGTAGTAGCCCGTATCGGCGAAATTGGCGAGCCCCCGGAAATAGCTCACACCCACCTGCCCCGACCAAAAGGATGCCAGCCGCCAATCCCACTCGAGGTTGCCCTTACCCGAGACGTTGTCCAACGAGTCGTTATGGACGAAGCGATTGTCGTCGGCGCGGAAATCGATGCCAAACGTCTGGCTGTCCGAAAACCAACGGCCATCGCCGCCCAAGGTGGTGGAATTGAAGCCATCCTGGCGTCTCGCCATGGGCCCGGCCACGGTCGTGACGTCGAAGTAGGACGGCAGCCTGTAAAGGTTGTCGTCGTAGTTGAATTGGTCGGCAATGAACAAGTCGAGATTGTTCGGGGAATCTCTGGTAATCGGCGAATCCGTGGTAAGAGTCGGATTCGCGGGCACCGGGGGATTCGGGGCAAGCGGCGGATTTGTCAGAAGAGGCGGATCGCCGAATGCCGACGATCCCATTCCCATCGACAGGCCAACCGCCAGTACGTGCAGGCATTTACGCATGTGCACTCCGACGCTTGGCCGCCGCGACATCGATGTCGAGCAGGCCCGTGCCCGGCGTTGTGGGAAGCATCCGTACGGCGGCCCACTGCCGACGTACATCGAATATCGCCTGCCGAAGCCGTTCACCCCTGACGCTCCATCGGAATTGCGTACTGCCGAGCGAGAAGGCGCGCTCTTGCATCCGATTCAACTCGTCGAATCGATCGATGTGGGAAACTATGTCATCGATCAATCCCGCCTGGCTGCTGTTGGTCAGCATCGCACTCTGAAGTTCATCCGACAGACCCGCGACGGCCTGCGATACCGTCGCGATGGGCACGCGCCCGAAGATGTAGTCCAGCAATTTGAGTTTGAATCCGCCTCCAATGGATTCGTGAACGATCGCAATGCGCGCACGGCTGAGCAGAGGCGCACAATCGGCCACGAAGCCGTGAAAACGCGTGGCCCGGCAACGCGTCCGCAGCGTGGCGAGGAGCGCCTGCGGCATTTCCCCGACAATGTCCAATTCGATTCCGTGCTCCTGGAAAATCGGATCGGCGACCCTTACGAAGCGGGCGATATTTTCCTGCTTCACGATCCATTGGAACGAGCCCATGATGACCACGCGCCGAGGCATTGCCGGCGTGATGCACCGTGGGCCTGCCACCGGCCCGGTGTACCCGGGCGTGAGCGACAATATATGGTCGTGCGTCATACCCGCGCCCAGCGACCGGCGGTCTTCATCGGTGATTGCGGTCAGTAAATCCACATTTCGAACCATCCGCCGCTCCAGCGTGCGCACCTTGTTTGCGTTGCGCCGGAGCAGCCATCTCTTGAGGACCGCTGCGCGCGATTCGCGGGCCATCGAGTCCCACAGGAGTTCCTCATGATTGTGCGCTACATGCACGAGAACCGTCGGATGGGCCGGCCTTTCACTCCGATACGCCAGGCATCGGTCAAGTGCCCAGCCTGTTGCATAACCGTCGAGCACCACTGCATCCCACTGCTCGCACAATTGCGTCTCGAGGACTGCGCGGTAGGTATTGGTCGCATCGATGGCGGCCGCGATCGGCCAGCGGCTGAATGCGGCGCGAATCTTGCTGCGCCGTCTGCCGGGTACCGCCAGCCAGTCGACGCCGGCGGCCGATTCCGGCACGCTGCTTGCGTCTCCGACGCCGACGAAACGCACGAATGTTCCCGCCTGAGCCAGAGATTGCGCAAGATTGGCCGAATACACTTTCGCACCCTCGTTTGACGGAAATGGCACGTAGCGGGAGATCCAAAGGCATCGCATCCGATTGCTCATCAGGGTGATCTCCGAATAGATGCGGCAGGACTCCATGTCTGGTAGCGGTCTCCGCGCAACGACCGCCATACACCCAGTCCGGTGCCTGCCAATGCGGCAATGGTCCCTGCGAATTGTGCGAAAGGCCGGATCGTCGACACGCAGCCCAGATACAGCGCCGCCGCAATGCAAAGGGCGAGCGCAGCGGCGAGCGGCGCATGCCCCGCGACGATCAGTGCGCCCTGGAACGCCAGGGCGGCGATCGCCAGCAGGTAAATCGTGAACCAGCGAATCAATTTGTGCGAAATATATTTGTAGAGCGTGATTCCATCGAGCCTGCGGAGCTGCGGCCAAAGCAGCCGGTGCACGTTGAACGCCTGGCAGGCTATGCGTATTTTGCGCCTGAACTCTTCGCGTCCCGACACCACTGATTCTTCGTAGGCCAGCGCGTCGCTGGCCTGTATGACCCGGAAACCGCTGCACATTATCTTCAGCGACACATACAAGTCGTCGATGATGTGGTCCGGCGGCGGCTGGTGCAGCGCGCGCCTGATCGCGAACACCGACCCGTCCGCCCCGATGGTGGAACCGCTTTCCATCTCGAGCTTCTTGATCGTCTCTTCAAACCGCCAGTAGGCCGACCCGGATGACGCGGTCGCCGATGCCCTGCCGTTCGTATAGACCAGACTGCCGCAGACACAGCCGACATCCGGGTCGATAAAGTACCGGCGAAAATCCCGCACGCAATCCATATCCATCAAGACATTGGCGTCGCTGAAGATCAATATCAGCGCCTGCGCCTTGGCCGCCAAAACATTCATGCCGTAAGTCTTTCCAAGGCGACGCGTCTCGACGTACAGGCTGATTTGCGCTCCGTACTCCCGCAGGATGTCGGCGGTGCGGTCGGTCGCTCCGTCTACATAGACGAGTATCTCGAGACCCGGCTCGCGCGCGCGCAGCGCCAAGAGATTTTCGACCTTGCGCGCGATGGCGCGTTCTTCGTTGTACGCGCACACGCAAATTGCGCAATTCAATGGAGCGCTAGCCCCCTCCCCGGTGCGGCGCCTGACGGGGTGCAGCACCTGGAGGACGATAAGCGACCACGGATAGGTGATGAACGGGTGGCAAGCCGCGAGCACGCACAGAATTCCCAGGACAAACAGCGCGGTGCTCATGCCCGGCCTCCTAGATTCAGTGCCGGCAGATCGGCGGCGACAGTCGTCGTGGGGGTCCGCAGCGACGATTTTCCGAGCCACTGGCCGCGTCTCTCCCGCTCGGGCCCCGGTTTCCACAGCAGCAAGCTCAGCGCCAGCCCATGGGCAAATGGCGTGTAGATTCCGTTTAGAAGGTAGGTGATACCGATTGCGAGCGTCAGAATTCGCGGTGCCGGCGAGTAAAATAGGCAGCAAAACAGAAATCCAAAATACGCGACCGCCCCGACCAGGCCGAATTCGAGCACGATCTTGAACAGCGCCATCTCGTCCGCGCCATAGTGGGCGCGCGAGGCATAGTTGCTAAAGGCGCCGGCCCCATATCCGAACAACGCCCGCCAGGGATCGCCCCACAGGAATCGATCGAAGAGATAGAACCCGCCTACAAAGCGCGAGAAGCCGCTCGAATGACTCGAGCCGAACTCGGCCAGCCGCGACAGTAAACGGACCGGGTGCACGTACTCGTGCAACAGAATGATCGCCACCGATCCCAGCATTCCGGCGAGCAGAAGCCCCCAGCGACGCCGAGCCACCAGGCACCAGGGCAGGCAAACGGCGAGCACCACGATGCCGGTACCGGAATACGATGCGATCAGCGCCAGCCCGAATATGGCGAGACGGGTTATCCGGCCCCGGGTGCACAATTCAGCAAGTATGGCGACGGCAAGGAACTGACTGAAAAAGGAGGGCTCCAGGAAAAAGACGCCGTTGGCCCGGTATTCATGCGAGCCGTACTCCATCGCCGCCTGATGATTGAAGTGCTGGACAATGAACGTGTTGGGGACGAAATTCTCGATGGGGAACAGATAGCGCGGACTGACGAAGAATTGCAGGCAGAATTGCGCAATGCCCAACAAGGCAAAGATCGTGGCCACTCCCAGAAAGAACCCGATAATGCGGTCGCCGTCGTCGCTGTGCGGCACGGTCACCGCATACGGCAGATGCACGGCGACCAGCAGCAGCAACGACAAGGGAGAGAATGCTTCCGGCTGCAGGAGTTGAATCAGACCCAGAGATCCAACGAGCATGAAATAGAGGGTCAATCGCCGTGGCTCGATGCGCATGCCGCCGCCGACCGTGCCCGCGATGACGGCTGCCAGCAACACGAAAATGGAGATACCGATTCCCTGTGCGCCGAAGGGCGGAATCGCGAAATTCGACAGAAAAGTGGCGCCGATCAGCGGCGTGACCAGGAGGGCGAAACGCAGCCCGTTCGTCGCCGGGACTGCGCCGCCCGCGGCATCCGCGGTTGCGCGCGTGGGCGCTGCAATCGCGCTAGCCATCGATCACCGCGCCGAGCAATGAGACCTCCGCCGACTCGAGCTGCGCTTTGGCGCGCAATACATCGTCCAGCCGCACACTGTGGCGCTTGATCGCCAGAATTGCCCCGCGCGCGCGCGCTGCGATTAGCTGCGCGTCGGCGCACTCGCGGATTGGCGGTGTATCGACGATCACAACATCGTATTTGACGGGCGCGGTCTCCATCAGGTAGCCGAATGAAACACGCCCGAGCAGTTCCTGCGGGTTGGGAGGCGGCTCACCGGCGCACAGCACGGACAAACAACCGATACCTGGAACCATCGAGAGCGCATTTTCGAGGTCTTCGCCCTTGATGCAGTCCACCAGGCCGTACTGCGGCTCGATTCCGAAGAGCAAGTGCTGCAACGGCGCGCGGAGGTTCGCGTCGATGAGCAGTGTCCGCTCACCGAGCTGCGCAAATGTCACCGCCAGATTTGCAGCGAGCGCGCTGCAGCCGTTTCCCGGCCTCGGTTCGATTACGGCCAGAACTCGATTGCTGCGGCCGAACCAGCGCAGCATCAGATCGCTGCGCAAGGTCCGCAGTTCCTCTGCGCGCTTGCTGTAAGGTTGATACGCAGTGACGACCTCCGGACTCAAGTCGGAATCGCCCGGCTTCAGCACGGGGAATTCTATTTGCCGAGCGAGCGCCCGCCGGACGTCCCGCTCGCTGGCCAGCCCCAAACGCGACGCGACCTCGCCAAAGCGCTCGCCACAATCCCGTTGCGCCGCCAAAATGACCTTGATGTCTTGTTCGGTCAGCGTTCCGTCGTTCTGCAACAGTTCGCCAAGCCGGGTGTCGATCAAAGTGGGAGCCATCGCTCCTCGCTGCCGCGAGATTTTTCTGGTTACCGTCACTAGAGTTTCTCCACGATTTTCGGTTCCATCCGCGGTCTTTTCCCCCTGGGTCTAAACCAGCCGCGACGCCGGCGGTAGCGCCGCAGGGAGATGTTCACGACCGGCAGTTCGGCCAACACGGCGATACCGGCTCCTTCCAGCAGGTCGGTGCGCGTGTGAATGCGCTGATCGAACCGTTCCCTGATCAAACTTGCACCGACGGCGAGCATTGACCCCAGAATGACCCCCAAAGCAAGATTGAGAAGCAGCCGCGGCGATGAGGGCTTCATCGGGGGGAACGCGTAGTTCAAAATGGCGGTGTTGGTGTTTTTGAGCCGGCTCTCCAGCTTCGTCTCGCCGCCGCGCTGCATGGCTGAGTCGTACGCGGTACGAGCGCTCTCTTCATCCCGCTTGAGTACTGAATACTCGTCCTGGTTGTGCTGGAGGTCGAGGATGCGCTTGCGCTGTTGGTCCATCGCGCGCTGCAAATCCGCGACGTTCTGCTTTGCCACCCGCGCTTCCCTCGACACCGCCGCATTGGCGTTGGCGACTTCGGCCGCCACTTTGCCGCGCAGCGACTCGAGTTCGGCCTGCGCGCTGATATACTGCGGGTGATTGTGGTCATAGCGCTGCGACACTTCGGCGAACTTTGCGGTAGAGCGCGCGAGCTCGGTCTTTAGGTTCTGCAGCAACGGGTTTTGCTGAACATTTACCGATTCGTCGGCGAGACCCTTGGCGGCCGCATCGTTCATCTGCTGCTGCCGAGTCTCGGCATCGTACATGGCGGCCTGCGCATCGACGAAGCGATTCGAGAGCTCGGTCAACCGTGCTGTCTCGACGTCGATCTTGTTGCTGTTGTTGTTGTCGTTGTCAGTACCGATGAGGCCATGTTGCGCCTGATAGGCCGATAGCTTTCCCTGGGCGGTTTCCAACGTCGCTCTAAGGTCGTTGACTTGCTGAGCGAACCAACCCGCCTGGCGGCGCGCGGGGTCGGTTTTGAGTTCGAGGCTGGCCTCCAGGTACCCTTCCGAAAATGCGTTCGTGATATCCGCGGCCGCCTGCGGAGACTTGCTGGTGTACTCGACGAAGATGACGTCGCTGTCGCGCGACGGCTTTACGGTCAGCGATTTCAGTATCTCGTCCGCCGCCCAATCGCGTATGGACCCGACCCCGCCGGTCTTGTCGTTAAATTTCTCGACGATCTGCGGATCGGCGGTCAATTTCATGCGATCGACCACCTTCAGCGCGACATTATGGCTGTCGATGACGTCGACCTGGGTCGCCACGTAGTTTGCCTCCTGCGCCGACTGCATGACGCCGTCCTGTGCCAGCGGATCAATGCCATGCGCATCGACCACTACCGCCGATTCGCCCGTGTACTTCTTCGGCAACAGCAGGCTCGCAGCGAGCGCGACCGCCACGACGGACACGATGATCCACATGGACATCGCCCTGTGTACCCAGAGAATCCGCATTAACTGTGATAAGCGCATAAAGACTCGCGTTGGGTTCAGAAAATGCTCGCCTTGATCAACAGCACGTCGTTCGGCTGCAATACGTCATCCTTCTCGACCGAGTACTTGTGCTCCTTGCCCGCCGCATCCACGCGCTTGACCACCGCACCGCGCTGGGTGCCGCGCGGCATGAGGCCGCCGCCGATGGAAATGGCCTGAGAAATGGTTGTATCGCGCATCAGCCGGTATTGCCCCGGATGCTGCACCTGCCCGTAGATGTAGAACTGCGGTGCGTGAGGCACGAATATGGTGTCGCCGTCCTGCACGCTATAGTTCACCGCGGGGTCGCCGTCGAACAGCTTCTGTAGATCGATGACAACGCGCTTTCCGTCGGCTCGAACCAGCGTTCCCTCGTCCGCAGCCGTGTCGTTGAGCACCCCGCCGGCCATCGCCAGCAAGTCCAGCACTTTTTTCGAGGCGTCGAGCGGATACTGTCCGGGCTTCGCGACCTGGCCCATGACGGACACCTTCTGGCTCTGAAACTCCTCGACCAGCACCGATACCTCCGGCTGCTTGACGAAGCCGCCTTCGATCAAACGCCGCGCCAGGAGCAGTTCGGTCTCGCGGGTCGACAATCCGGCGACGGACACCATGCCGACCAGGGGAAAGGTGATATTGCCGGTTTGACTGACGCGCGCATCGACGCTCAATTCGTCGTGGTCGAACACGGCGACCCTGATCAGGTCGCCGGCGCCGAGCCGGTAGTCCTGCGGTTTGGCGACCGCTTGCGTCATCCACATCAGCGCCGCCACCGACAGAAGGGATACTTGGAAGAACCGGCCGCTTCGAAGGCTCGTCCGCCGGTCAGTACGCATCGCGATCGCTCCAGAGCAGACCGATCGTCCGCAGGACAATCATCAGGTCGAGTCGTAGCGACCAGTTCTTCAGGTATTCCAAGTCGAACTCGATTCGCTTTGTCATGGTGCGCAAATCATCCCCGCCGCGGTAGCCGTTGACCTGCGCCCAACCGGTGATGCCGGGTTTAACCTTGTGGCGGAACATGTAGCTCGGAATCAGGCTGCGGTAGTGCTCGTTCACCGCAATGGCGTGGGGGCGCGGGCCGACCAAGCTCATGCTTCCCTCGAGGACATTGAACAATTGCGGCAATTCATCCAATGAAGTCCGTCGAATGAAGGCGCCGAACGGCGTCACCCGATCGTCGTCGCGCGTGACCTGCGTATAGGTCGTTGCACCATCCTCGGTCACCGTCATGGACCGGAATTTGTAGACCTGAATGGCGCGGCCGTCGAGGCCGTAACGAAGTTGCTTGAATATTGCGGGGCCCTGGGAGGTGCGCTTGACGCCGACGGCGACGGCGACCAGCACCGGCCATACGCACAGCAGGATCAGGAGGGACAATATGATGTCGCTGACACGCTTTGCGACCGATCGCACGCCGAAGAAAGGCGACTCATTGACCGCGAACACCGGCATGCCATGCAGTACATCGACACGCACCTGGATATCGTTGAGAGAATACAAATCCGGAACGAAGTAGACCGACGCCACCGTGTCGCGCAATCCACCCAATAGCTCGGCAAGTTTGGGGTGCGGCGACATCGGCAGGGTGATGTAGACCACATTAACCCCGTGTTCCCGCACGAAAGTCGGCGCATCGCATATCCGGCCCAGTGGCAATTCCCCACAGCGCGGGAGACCGCCCGCCGGCCGGTCATCAAAGAATCCCAGCAAATTGACGCGCATCAGGGGCTGTTCCAAGATCTTCCCGCCCAACAAAAGACCTTGTTTGCCCGCGCCGATGATGACAGCACGGCGCGGCGCATGCCTGACACCCACATACAGCAAAATCCGGCGCACGCCGATGGTGCCGCTCCACAGTACGAGCGGCGTGAAGACAAACCAAGCCATCAATGCGCCATCTCTCGGTGAGATGCGCAAGCCGGTCAGATACAGCACCACAGTCACACAGGCGCCGACGGCGACCCATCGCACGACCATGTCCAACAGCCAGCGCAGCTCCTGGTGTATTTCCGCCGGGTCGTGATCCACGCGAGAGTCGCCCAACAATTCCGCGGTGCCGGCAAACGCCAGCACCGCAATCAAAAAATACGTGCCGCTAAACGAGCGCTTCCCCAACCACAAGCAGAACACGAGAAACGCCACCGTGGTTACGGGATAAAACAGCGCCTTGACCATGAATACGGCGGCGGAATCAAACGAAGTCACGTCCTGCGACTGGGGCTGCGATCGTGCATGAACAATGTCAGCGACCAGCGACTCATCGATCATCAGTTCACCACTCATGACATCCGGATGGCAACGAACACTCAAGGTCAGCCATAGGGCGTAATCCGCCTTTGCGGCAACGACTTGTGTTTGTGCCGAAGCTGCAGAACGATCAATCCAAGGGCCGCCAGCATGATCAACCAACCATTGAAGGTCCCTGTATTGGCGGCCTGTCGCTGCACAAACGCTGAAGTGGCCCTCATCCTTTTGACCACGCGGCCCTTGATGTTCGAGAAATTGGCGCGCGGTCCCGGATAGCTGCCTCGCTCGCCTGATTTCGACAGCGTTCGCGCGGGAGGTTCCATCGTCGGCAGAGTTATGGGGTCGATGGCGAGAGATGCCTCCGCCTGTTGCGTTTGCGCATCGGAGCTGCTCGCATTCGTGTACGCGATCGCGCACAGGCATACCAACAACAATTTACAACGTCTCATATCTGATAACCCCAATTGCGTCCCCAGTACAGGGATGGTTATCCGCGGCGCTCCAATGCGGTAAAAAATACTAGCAAGCGGCCCGCCGGCGAAACAGCGTCGCGGATATCCGACAACGCGTGCAATATTTACCTGGCGCGCCGCGAATGATCGACGCGCTTCCGCGCCACAGTGTTCAAACCTGTGGCGCGCTTTCGCGAATCATTCTGGATCAGTGATGCGTTGTGGGCGACGTTTCGGAAGCGCACGTTGCTGTCGGATTTCTCCTACGGCGTTGCTTTAACGCACGTCGAACATATCGTCCCGCGTTGGGCGGCGCCTGCGCAATCAGCTCACTTGCTCGGACTTGCCGGCAAATAGGGTCTCATGGCGGGCGCAAATGGAAGGCCAGAGGCTTGCTGCTTCGGGGATGTCGAGGTCGAATCTGTCTCGGAGGGTCGCGCCGAGTTCGTCTGCGGAGTTCAGCCATTTCTTGTCGATGCGCGTCGTATGTGTAGTCGCCAAAACCCGGCCGCGTAGGGAGACGTGCGTATCGGCCGTGCGGCGTTGGACGACGAGATTCTGGATAAACGGGGAAGCCGGATCGGATTGAAGGAATTGGCACTTCCGCGCCAATAACGCTTCGTCGGCGGGAGCAGCACGAAAGTCGAAGCTGAAAGGGTCGCCGTCGCCATGCGCCGTTTCAGAAAATCGCCAGTACCCTCCAACCAGCTCGCTCAGCTCAACACGGTACGGTGGGTCCTCGCGTTCCGATGCTCTCAGCGGCAACGGCTCCGCCAGGCTTCCTCCAAACCCAACATCGACGAGATAGCGCTGATCGAGGCGAACCAGCAAGCACAAGTGATTGCCGAGCTGTGCATCACCCGTCCTCACCCGCATGACGCCTGCGCTCATGCGCATCACCTCGAAGCCTATTTGCTCCAGTGCCCATCCCATCACGCCGTTCAGCTCATAGCACCAGCCGCCGCGTCGCCGGTAGACGATCTTGTCGTAACTCGCCTCCAGGTCCAGGGCGACGGGGCGACCGAGCTGCACGTCGATATTTTCGAACGGGATCGCGTGTTGATGCGCCCGATGGATGGCTTTGAGCGTCGCGAGATCCGGCCGCGCGCTGCCGTCAAAACGGATGCGACGCAAATAGTCTGCAAGGTGCATACCTGAATTTTACCGGATCGGCGAGTCAATCGAGGTCGACTGCAAAGCGCTTGAGGTCCGCGAGCGGGCAGTGGCTCAGCGCTCCTTCGTGCGTAGCGCGCAAAACAACGCGCGGCGCACTCCCCGCTTGCAGCGCTTCCTGCCAACGAGGCGCGCACAGACACCAGCGATCACCGGCCTTCAGTCCCGGAAAGCCGAATTCCGGCATCGCCGTCGAGAGATCATTGCCGCGGGACTTCGAGAACGCGAGAAACTCCACGGTCATGACGGCGCAAACCGTGTGGCTGCCGTTGTCCTCGCGGCTGGTGTCGCAGCAGCCGTCGCGAAAGAATCCCGTCATCGGGCTCAAGGAGCAGACTTCGAGTCGCTCGCCCAGCACGTTCT
>JBARBX010000784.1:0-3047 GCA_049793535.1 Steroidobacteraceae bacterium
TGTTCAGGAATTCCGTTCGTAGGCGGTCGATCCCCGCGGCTTGCGGCAACCCGTCGTGATAGATGCGCCAGCTCTTGCCCGCCTCCTCGAGCCGTTCATACAGAGTGCCGGCGGGAAAATTGTATCCGGCCAGAATGTCGGATTCGCCCGGACTATCGCTCAATCCGCCCGAGGTGGCCGCGTGCGCGAAGAATCGGTTGGGCCAAGTCGGTCCGGGCAGCGAAGAGTGCCAGTAGTTGATCAACGCATACTCGCGCGCGAGCGCCGTGAGCACCGGCAGATGCTCGGGCCGAAAATATTGCATCACCAACGCGGCGTCCGACGGAGTCGGCGCGGCTCCCGCGGCGCTGTCGACGAACCCGCTCATCGGGGCCGGATCCGTGGGCAGCACACGGCCGTACAGTTGAATCTGGATGTCCGCGAATTCGTGCGGCGGATCGAACGGCATGGCGAATGGCGCGGCGGGCCGGGCGGGGTCGAGCGCACCCGCAACGGCCGGGTTTTCCGCCTGCAGCGCGCCGAGTACATGGTCGAAGGAGCGGTTCTCGAGCATGAGCACCACGAAATGGCGGATGTTGCCGAGAACGTCGTCGCTCGCCTGGAACGGGTCTACCATGATCGGTGCGCTCAGTGCCGCCGCAGATGCGTCACGGCCAGGAATATGCGCACCGGCTCGCCTAGCAGCTCATAGATCGCGGAATGCGTCCGCAGCAAGGCGTCGGGGTTCGGCACGAGGCGCGAGATACCCAGTTCGCGCGGCGCGAACATGCCCACGGGGGCCGGCACCACTTGGATGCCGGCGGCTATGAATTCTTGGACGGAGCGCCGCATGTGCGTGGCGCGGGTCACGAGCACGATCCGACTCACTCCGGCCGCCGCGAGCATCCGCACCGAGTTGCGCGCGTTTTCAAAGGTATCGTAGGACTCATCGTCCACCCAACGCGGGTCGACCGCAAAATTCCGCTGCAGCGTGTCGCGCATTGCCACGGCCTCCATGTGGAAGCCGGTGACCAGTACGGGCAGCCCGGTCTTGTGGGCCACATAGGCACCGTAGCTCAGTCTCTCCAGCAACAGCGGCTCGGCCGCGGGACCGCCGTATTCCGGCGCGACCCAGCGCTGTCCCCCGCCGCCCAGGATGACGATGGCCTGAGCGCCCGCGGCGCTTCGCAGATCCAGCGGCGGGTAGAACTCGACCAAATGTGTCAGGGCATCGGACACCACGGGCGTGGACATCAGCCACAGCGATCCCAAGCCGAGCGCCAGGCAGGCGCGCGCCAACCGCGGGCGGCGACGGATCAGGCACGCGCCCACGATGGCCACGAGCATGGGTCCGGCGGGCGGAAGAATGAGGCTCTTGATGAATGTCTTGAGTCGCAGCAGTACCCACATCGTGCGTCGCCGTCAGCGCCTATCCAGCCGGTCCCTGCAATAGAGCAAGAGGCAGTTCCCCACAATGCTCAGCGCGAACAGCGCCAGCGAAGCGGGAATGACCTCGATCACCTGGTGAAGTCCGAGCCAGTCGGCCGGCGCCGCCAGCCAGTGCATGAATCCGGCGAGTCGCCCGGTGTCTTCGTCCTTGGCGCAGCAATGCAGCAGTGCGACGCGAATGCCGTCGCTCACCCCGATGTGAGTCCACTCCCCCTCGCGAAACCAACGATAGGTTTGCAGTCCGACGAGGTAGAGGAACGCGGCGAGACAACCGTAACCGATCACCGCGCCCAGAGCGCCCGCCGTCTTGAAGCCTGCAACGCGGAGCTTCACGGCGATGCTCCGGCAACCGTCGGACAGCCCTTCACTTCGAGACGCACGATGCGCCCAGCCTCGCCCTGCAAATCCGCGGGATTCAACAAGCTGTCGGTGGGTTTCAAGTCAATGTCGATCCAGTAGACGTTGCCGGTGCGCTTGCGGTCGGCCAGTCCCGGATTGAACCCGAGCGCCTGCACTTGAGCAACTCGAGCCTGCGCGCGCTTCGGGTCGCTGAACAGGCCGAGAGAGACCACCGAACCCTCGTTGGGTCCCGGCATCTCCAGCGCATCGTCGATGCCGGCGCCTTTTAGTTTGCCGAGAATCGAGTCCAATCCGGCTCTGGATGGCGGCAGGGGCAAGTACACCCAAACCCCCGCCCAGACGTCGCCTTCGGCGACCCTTTGCCGAGGATCGTAGCCGCCGCCTCGCAGCGTGGTCGCGGCAAGAGCGGCCTCCGACACGTCGCGAAATGGCCCCACGCTGATGCAGCGCTTCACATTGGTGAGCAAATCCCCGCCCGCCTCGGCGTGCGGGGTTGCCGCGGGGGCGGCATCGGTACCCGTGCCGGGATCGGTACCGGCGGAAGGCGTGCGCGACGCCGCCGGCGACTCGGAGACCAGCTTCAACGACATCGCGGGCGCCGCCGCCGCCGTCTCCGGTGATTTCGCGATGCCGCGCGCCCATAGCAAGTAGCCTATGTTGGCGAGCGCCAGGCACACGACAATGGTCTTCAACAACGTCAAGTATCACCCTCGATCGCGCGCAGACTGGCCTCGCCCGATACAAACCTCTGGGTTCCCTCCCCCGTCTCGAGCAGCAGCGCGCCCTCTGTGTCCACACCGCGGGCCGTGCCGGAAATGACCGCGCTGCCCAGCACCACCCGGGCGCGCCGGCCACTGAGGGCATCGAGGGCCATCCATGCATCCCGGAACGCCGCAAAACCCTCGCGCTCGAACTCACGCAGCATACCCAATAGCTCGTCCAAGATGGCTCCGGCAACCAAGTTACGCGACGGCGCCGCCGAGCAGGCGTCCGCCACCGAGGCGACGCGTGCACCGCCCGCTTCGATCTCGCGGCGGGCCGCCGCCGTCAGCACGACATTTAACCCCAAACCGATCACCACATGCGCGGATCCGCCGGCCTCGGCTTTGAGTTCGATCAGCACGCCGCCCACCTTGCGATCCTCAAACCAAATGTCGTTGGGCCACTTGAGCATGACGCCCGCGGCGCCGGCCCTGCCCAGTGCGCGTGAAACCGCCACCCCCACACCCAAGCTCAGGGCGGCGAGCGTTGCCGCCCCC
>JBARBX010000785.1:0-5785 GCA_049793535.1 Steroidobacteraceae bacterium
GTATAGGCCTCGAATACGGTGTTGACCTCCGGTTGCTGGATGATCTTGCGGTCATTGCCCAAGTTCTTGGCGTACAGGGTGAGGTCGAAGATCCCGCTGGTCAGCCCGAGGCTCAAGTTAAGCACACCGTAGCCGGGGTTGTGGTAATTGGGGTTCGCGGTCGGGGGTGAGTTCAGATAATCGAGAGACTGGTAGCTGCCGTACGAGCTGCCGCTGTAGGTGTAGTCGATGCGGCTGAGCAGAGTGCCGCCGCTCGCCAGCTTGAGGTCATAGGCCGCGGAACCGGTGTAGCTGTAGTCGGGCACATCGATCAGCCAGGAGCCGACAGTCGCCTCGCTCGGGTTGGCTGCGCTGGAGATGTAAGCGTGCTGCGCACTGCCGGTAAGCCCGAGCGTCAGCTGCGCGATCGGCCGAAAGTTGATTTCGAGTTCGCCGCCGTAGATCTTGGCGTCACCGACATTGGCCGTGAAGTAGTATCCACACGTGGGCAGGTACAGCGACTGCTGAATGTCCTTCCAATTCGTCGCGTACAGGGCTCCGTCTATCGACAGGCGATTGTCATCGAGGCGGTTCTTGCCGCCGAGTTCATAGGTCCAGAGCGAATCCGAGTTGAATTTGGTTGGCCCCGAGTTCAGGCCGTAAGTCTGGAGATTGGGACCGCACACTCCGCCATCGAAGCCCCCATAGGGGATCGGGCCCGTCGGCCCGCCGTTGCGAAAACCCTTCGCGGCCGAGGTGTAGATGCTCGATTCATCGGTGACGTTGAAGCTCAATGAGGCCTTGGGCGTAAAGGCGCTGAACGTCCCCGCCTGGTAGTAGGGGCTGATATTAGGCCACTGATAGAAGCCGATCTCGCGCGAAACATAAGTTTCACGCGTACTGGCGTAACGGCCACCCAGCGAGCCATGCAGGGTCGGCAGAAAATCGTAATCGACCTGGCCGAAGGCGGCGTACTGCTTCTCGTCGTAGAAGCGGTTGTCGGATTCGTCGATGTCGTTCGGGAACAGCAGCGAATATCCGGGGCCGGGCGGCCCATAGAGCGTATTGACGTAGCTGCTTTCCATCGGCTGGCCGAAGATTTTGGTAAATGCCGTGCTGATGCCGGGGATCTGCTGGAAGTCGACGTCGTGAATCCACGAATTCTCGTAGTAAATCCCGCCGACCCACTTGAACGCGCCGCCGCCGGGCGACGCAATGCGCAGTTCCTGCGAAAACTGTCCATAGTGATTGCTCAGATGCACCGCCGAGGGCAGGTTGGCGATGATCGAATTGACCAGGGGTTCCTCTGCCGAATCGCAGTTCGGTGAACCGTTCGGGTAGGTGATCACGCCCGCGCCGGGCGCCGGACACGGCGTGTTGATCAGGCTCGCGAAGGCCGCGCTGTTGTAGTAGGTGCCGTCGATCTGCCGCGCATATTGACGCAAGAAAAGCCCGGTGACCGCGGTCAGGTCGACCGACCCAAGGCGGGCGTTGAGCGTGAGGCTGGGCAGCACCAACGTGTCCAGGCCGGGCTCGGAGGTTTCCTTGTCCTGTATCCATAGCCCGGGGATCGCAGGGCCCACCGGATCGATCGATGAGAGCTGCCCCGGAGGATAAAACGCATCGCTATCGCCGTAGTGGTAGCGTTGATAGAAGAAAGCGGGGCTCACCGTGAGAGTATCGGAGACCTGGACCAGGCCGGTGAGCCGCGTCACGAATATGTTGTCGTCGTTCACGCCCCGCTTGAGCAGCTCGAAATTCGGCGTGATCTGGCTCAAAGTCGCGGCGCTGCTTTCCCCGGGGTTGCTGTAATGGTCGATGAAGCCGCTGTCGCTGGTATAGCCGACGCTGCCGCGGACCGCGAACACGCCGGCGATCAGCGGTGCATTGAATATCGCACCTTCAAAATAGTTGCTGCCGCCGTGTTCGGTCTGCGAAAGGTCGCTGGTGAGCGAGCCGCTCCATTTCGTCAAATCCGGCCTGGGGGTGATGAAACGAATGGTGCCACCCTCGGAGCTGTCGCCGTACAGAGTGCCCTGCGGCCCCCGCAGCACTTCCAGGCGATCGAGGTCGAACAGCCGCGGCTGCGCCGCCCCGTCGTAGAAGAAATTCTTGGTCGTGATCGATATGTCATCGATGTAGAGTCCGGTCGTGGCGGAGCCGGAGGTTGAGCTGACGCCGCGAATGGCGATATTGGCCGTGCCTTCGGTGCCCGATACCGAATTGAAATTCACGCCTGGAATCGCGCGGGCGATATCGTCATAACTTTGAATGCGCCGGTCCACCAGGTCCTCGCCGCTGATCGCGGTAATGCTGATGGGCACATCCTTGATGTCTTCGCTGCGCTTATTGGCGGTTACCACGACCTCCTGAAGCGCGTCGGAGTCGCTCGTCGCGACGTCGCTTGCGGACCACGCCGGACCCGGTGCGCAGAGGGTGGAAATCAGCAGGGCGCCGGCCGCCACTCTGCCCGTGAGCAATCGAGAACTCGGATAACCCATGGAAGCCTCCTGTCGCATCGTGCCGTCGGCACCATCTCGGGAAGGCTTTGTGTTTCGGGCTGTCCCCTGTAGGGAGACAATCCCGAGGACGCCAAAGCCTCCTCGACATTGATCTCCCGGGCTTTTATCCCGCCGTGTATCCGCAGCCGCCGCATCGATGATGTTGTGGACGACCGTGGACTGCCTCTCTCGGACCAGGCACCCGCGTGAGCAGGCCGGAACCCTAGACGCACATTTTTAGAAGTGGACATTGCAAATGCTGTGCCACGCTCGTCAGGTTGGGATCGATTCAGTCGATTTCGCGGGAAAACCAGGGAATTGCACCAGTCGTTGCGCCAGGGCGGCCGCAACTTTCGCCGGCCGCGTCCCATCGCTGCACCGGCAACGCGCAGATATTTTTACCGGTGCCCTATGTTCGCGCGCACAAAGTGCGTGCGTATCGAGGCGCGCCCGTTATATTTTGCAGCCATGCACAGCGGCGATAGCTTTTTGATAGCCGATCTCTTGCGCGCCTATCGCGCCAAGCGCCTCACGCCGACCGAGGTGATCGAAAGTGCGTTGGCGCGCGCGGACCAATCTGCCGATCGGCACGTGTGGATCACACGTCTGTCGCGGGAGCAGTTGCTCGGCTATGCGCGCGCTGTAGAACGGCGCTCGCTCGATGAATTGCCTCTGTATGGCATTCCCTTCGCCATCAAGGACAACATCGACCTTGCCGGCGTGGCTACGAGCGCGGGATGCGCGCAATATTCCTATGTGCCGACGCAGTCAGCGCCCGTCGTGCAATCACTGCTCGATGCCGGGGCGATTCCGCTGGGGAAATCCAATCTCGATCAATTCGCGACCGGTCTGGTCGGCACGCGATCGCCGTACGGTGCCTGCCAAAATAGCATTAACGCGGACTTCATTTCCGGTGGATCAAGCTCGGGCTCGGCCGTGGCAGTAGCCGCCGGACTCGCAAGCTTTGCGCTCGGGACCGACACGGCCGGGTCGGGTCGCGTCCCAGCCGCGTTCAACAACATCATCGGATTCAAACCGAGCATCGGCAGACTCAGCACCCGCGGCGTGGTAGCGGCATGCCGGTCGCTCGATTGCGTGTCGATATTTTCAATGACCAGCGAGGACGCCGCGCGAGTCTTGGCGGTGGTGGAAGGGTACGACGCCGAAGATGCGTATTCTCGCCGGCTCGGTGATCTTGCGATTCCGGGCCGGCGATTCGGCGTGCCGCGCAGCGATCAACTGCAATTTTTCGGTGACGGTGAATATGCCCGGCTGTTCGACCAGGCGACTGCGCGAATTGAATCGCTCGGCGGCTCGTTGGTCCGGGTCGACTTTGCCCCGTTCTTGGAGGCCGGACGACTTTTGTACGAAGGACCGTGGGTCGCAGAACGCTACGCGGCAGTGGGGGATTTCATCCATTTGAACCCGAGTGCGGTGCATCCCGTGACGCGCCAGGTTATCGAGTCCGGAAAGGCGCCCGGTGGCGTCGACGTGTTCAGGGCGCAATACCGGCTCATGGCGCTGCGGCGCGCGTGCGAGAAGATCTGGGACCATGTCGATGTGATGATCACCCCGACGGCCGGCACCATTTACCGGCGGGCGCAAGTCGATGCGGATCCCATTGGTCTGAATACCACCCTGGGGTATTACACGAACTATATGAATCTGCTCGATTTGGCAGGAGTCGCGATACCGGCAGGATTTCGCACTGATGGTCTACCCTTTGGCGTGACCGTTGTCGGGCGGCGCGCAACGGACCATGCGCTGCTCGCCCTTGCGGGCCGCCTGCACCGCGCGTATGTGAACAGACTGGGAGCGGTGAACTGGCCTATGCCCGCGCCGGCCGAAATTCCCCTTGGGGTGCCGGTCAGTTTTACCTCCCTGGCGGTGTGCGGTGCGCACATGGATGGCCTTGCGCTCAATGGGCAACTGCGGGATCGCGGAGGCTATCTTCTACGAAGCACGCGAACCGCGGCGAGCTACCGCCTGTTTGCGCTATCAGGGGGGCCGCCGCAGCGCCCTGGGCTGGTGCGAGTGATCAGCGGCGGGGCCTCGATAGAGGTCGAAGTGTGGGCGGTTCGAACCGCGGAATTCGGCTCGTTCGTCGAGGGCATTCCCGCGCCACTGGGAATAGGCACCATTGAGCTTGAAGGCGGAGAAAAGGTTCGAGGATTCCTGTGTGAAGCGTATGCCACTGACGGGGCCGTCGATATCACGGAACTTGGCGGGTGGCGGGCCTATATGAGAAGGTCGTAGGCGCTCAGGACTTGGCCGCCTTGAGCTTCTCCAGCACACATTTCCCCAAGTCGTCGAGCTTGCCGACCTTTCTGCGCGACTCCATGGAATGCCCGCCGACGTCGCGCTTCCACTTGTTCTTGTTTCCGGAGTTTCGAGGGTGCAGCAGGTACGCGAGATCCTCCGAAATGAGCTGCGCAATCCTGGTGCGGGTGGTCGGAACCAGGAGGTGTTGCAACGTCCAAGCTTCCATTCCTTGTCGATCAACAGCTTGGGGTACCCATTGTTCAAGGACGTGTCGAGCTCCAGCGCTGCCTCGGACTCTCCCAGCGCATCCATTCGCCGATCTCTGCATCGGACAGCAGCGGATGGCCTTCCGAGCACGATCCGCAGGGAGCAATGAACTGACGCGTTTGCAAAACGCGCCCGTTGGGTCCGAGCCAAACCCCAATGAGCTGGTAGAAAAAGATGCTGTCACGCTCTGCACCGACGGCGACCGTGGTCGCGCCGGGCGCGCGCGAACTCTGCCACACATTGCGAAACGGGGCACCGCGTTCGTAAGCAAAGAAGTGATCGCTGCTAAAGGTGGGCTCGCCCAGCAGGGATACCCAGTCCTCGCGACTGGCGGTCGCGGTGCCCAGGGAGTTCACCGTCTCCTCAGGAATGAGTCGCCCGGAGCCCTTCGCTCCGGAATCCGGCAAATCGGCGCAACCGGCCAAAAGCAGGGCGCCCAGACAGCCAAAAAGCGCCTGCCGTAATCCATGGGAGCCGGATCGTGCCGTTGGGGGGGCTAATCCGCTCATCGCGCTGCCGCAGCATCGTCACAAAGTGTTGTCATAAGCCCTCCCGTCAACTCCCCAGCTTATGCCACTCGGCTCCCGGTCCACAAATGCATTGACTTTGTCAGGCTTTCAGCGATTCTATGCACTTCCTACAAAACAATATTTGATCATCCATAGTCGTGGGAACTGATTGAAAGGACTCGCGAATCGGACTGGAATTGCCTCACCGTTCGTTATTCCTGGAGCCTAGCCGAGAGTGGATATCGAAGAGTTCCTGCAGCCCCTAAC
>JBARBX010000786.1:0-1528 GCA_049793535.1 Steroidobacteraceae bacterium
TGAAGGAAGACGATGACGACCAGCACCACCAGCAGACTGGCCTCGAGCAGCGTGTGCACCACCGCGTGGATGGAGCCGCGCACGAATACGGTGGGGTCATAGACAATCTGGTAGTCGACGCCCTGCGGGAAGTCGCGCTTGAGTTCCTGCATTTTCGCGCGCACCAGTTCGGAGATCGCGATGGAATTGCTGCCGGGCCTCTGAAAAATCGGGATCGCCGCCGCCGCCTTGTTGTCGAGAAGGGCGCGCAGCGCGTAGGTGTCGGCGCCGAGCTCGACGCGTGCGACGTCCTTCAGGCGGGTGACCTGACCGGCGGCGCCGGTCTTGACGATGACGTTGCGAAAGTCCTCTTCGGTAGTCAGGCGGCCTTTGGCGTTGATCGCCACCTGAAATTCAGCGGCGCTCGGCAGCGGCGGCGCTCCGAGCTGGCCCGCGGCGACCTGTATGTTCTGCTCGCGGATCGCCTTGACGACATCATCCGCGGTGAGGCCGCGACTGGCGACCTTCTCAGGATCGAGCCAGATGCGCATCGAGAACTGGCCGGCGCCGAACACCTGCACATCGCCCACGCCATCCAAACGGGCGAGTTCGTCCTTGACCCGCAGCAGCGCATAGTTCGACAGGTACAAGGTGTCATAGCGATTGTCCGGCGAAACCAGGTGCACGACCATGGTCAGGTCGGGTGAGGCCTTGTTGGTGACCACACCGAGACGCTGCACGACGTCGGGCAGCTTCGGCAGAGCCTGCGACACGCGGTTCTGCACTTGCACCTGCGCCTTGTCGACATCGGTACCCAGTGCAAAAGTGATGGTGAGCGTCATCACGCCGTCGGCGGTTGCCTGCGAAGACTGGTAGAGCATTCCCTCCACACCATTGATCGCCTGCTCGAGAGGACTCGCCACGGTCTCTGCAATGACTTTGGGGTTCGCGCCAGGGTAGGTGGCCTTCACGATCACCGTCGGCGGGACGACTTCCGGATACTCGCTGATCGGAAGCTTGGGCAATGCGATCAGGCCCGCGAGGAAAATGAGGGCCGACAGCACGCCTGCGAAGATCGGGCGGCTGATGAAGAATTGCGATAGTTTCATGAGCTTAACGCACCACGTGAAGAGCAACGGCGACTTGGGCAAGGCGCGAGACCGCATCGATGGGACTTGCGGCCTGCAGTGCGCGAGACGGTTCTGCATTCGGTTGCGCCGCCACTTGAGTGAGCCCGCCGCCCGCATCGCTCATGGCAACGCGCGTGACAGCGACACTCTGGCCGGGCCGGACGTGCTGCAAACCATTCACCACGATGAGATCGTTCGGGGCCAGTCCCTGCGTCACGACCCGCAGACCATCGATTTCGGGCCCGAGTTCGACCAGGCGATACTCGATACGGTTGTCCCTGGTCAGCGTCAGCACGAATTTCTTGGAGAGATCGGTGCCCACGGCGCGATCCTCGATGAGGACGCTGTCATGATCTTCGCCGCCGATGAGGCGCACACGCGCAAACAGGCCCGGCGTGTAGCGTCCGTCGGGATTTGCC
>JBARBX010000787.1:0-3611 GCA_049793535.1 Steroidobacteraceae bacterium
CAATCCCACCGCGCAGGGAAGGGACACCGCGCGTGATTTCTCGGAATATCTTGCCGGCCGCGGTCTCGCCATTGCGAGCGGGCTCGCCCTCGGTATAGATAGTGCGGCACATCGGGGCGCGCTCGCGGCGCAGGGAGTCACGCTCGCCGTGCTGGGCTCAGGGGTGGATGTGGTATATCCGGCGAGCAACCGACCGCTCGCCGACGAAATCCTTGCGCAGGGAGCCCTCGTCAGCGCGTTCCCTCTCGGCACTCCCCCGCGACGCGAGAATTTTCCGCGGCGGAACTCACTCATCGCGGGCTTGAGTCTCGGCACGCTGGTGGTCGAAGCGGCCCGCGGCAGCGGTTCCCTGATCACGGCCCGCCTGGCAGCCGCCTCCGGACGGAAGGTGTTCGCGATTCCGGGTTCGATCCACAGTCCCTTAAGCCGCGGCTGCCACGAACTCATCCGCCGGGGCGCCACCTTGACCGAAACAGCGCATGACATATTGAGCGCATTGAACTTTTCGGCGTTCTCCGCGCTGCCGCGGCGAGCCCCCGCGGGCCGCCACTCGCCGGTTCAGCATGAACTCCCCATGGACAAGGAACCCAAAATCTTGTTAGATGCGCTCGGCTTTGATCCCACGGACCTCGATGCATTGGTCGTTCGTACCGGATTGAAGGCAGAAGCCGTGTCCTCGATGATGCTGATCCTCGAGCTCGAAGGCCACGTTCAGGCCGCCCCCGGGGGCCGCTACTCCCGAGTCGTTAGGAGCCGGAGGTGAAAGATAACGTTCTCGATCTACTCATCTATCTATTCGAGAATTACATGAGCGCCGACGACGAGCCGCGGCCGGACGCGCGTGTGCTCAAGACCGAATTGGAAAAGGCGGGATTCGCCGAACCCGACATCGAACGCGCCCTGGAATGGCTGGACGGACTGTCCGGCGAGCAACTCGGCAAGGTCGCGGAAGCCACGGCACGCGCCGTGCGCGTATTCAGCAGCCAGGAATTGCTCCGACTCGACACCGACGTGCGCGGTTACCTCATGTACCTGGAGAACGTGCGCATACTCTCGGGCGCCGAGCGAGAGCTCGTCATCGACCGCCTCATGGCGCTCGAAGCCGACGAAATCGACATAGAACAAGTGAAATGGGTCGTCTTGATGGTGCTGTTCAGCCAGCCGGGACAGGAATCCGCCTACGCGCAGATGGAAGACCTGGTCTTCGAAGAGCGCTCCGACGCGTTGCATTAGACGACTTTGAGCAGCAACCTCGTTATCGTGGAGTCGCCGGCCAAGGCGAAGACCATCAAGAAATACCTCGGCAAGGACTTCGAAGTTCTTGCCTCCTACGGGCACGTGCGGGATCTCGTGCCGAAAGAAGGCGCCGTCGATCCAAAACACCACTTCGCGATGAAGTATCAGATCGTCGAGCGCAATCAGAAACACGTCGATGCCATCTCGCGGGCCCTCAAGAAGGCCAAATCTCTGTTCCTCGCGACCGACCCCGACCGCGAGGGCGAAGCCATTTCATGGCACCTGTACGAGCTCCTGAAGGCCCAGGGCGAACTCAAGGGAAAGGACGTGCAGCGGGTGGTGTTCTACGAGATCACCAAGAACGCGGTGCGCGAGGCGATGGCGAGTCCCCGCGAGTTGTCCGTCGATCTGGTGAACGCGCAACAAGCGCGGCGGGCGCTGGATTTTTTGGTCGGATTCAATCTCTCGCCGCTGTTGTGGAAGAAGGTGCGCCCCGGACTGTCCGCGGGCCGCGTGCAGAGCCCGGCCCTGCGCATGATTTGCGAGCGGGAAGACGAAATCGCCGCATTCGTCGCGCGCGAATATTGGTCCATCGACGCCGAGCTGGAACACTCCGAGCAGAAGTTTCCGGGCAAGCTCGTCGAATATCAGGGCGCCAAAGTCGAGCAGTTCAGCTTCACCACGGAGGCCCAAGCCCGCGACGTGGAGCGCGCGCTGAAGGAAGCGGCGCACGGCGAACTCAAGGTGCTGTCGGTGGATCGCAAGCAGCGCAAGCGCAATCCCGCGCCGCCGTTCACGACCTCGACCTTGCAGCAGGAAGCCGCCCGCAAACTGGGTTTCAGCGCGCAGAAAACCATGCGTGTCGCACAGCAGCTGTACGAAGGCGTCGACATCGGCGAAGGCCAGGTCGGTCTCATTACCTATATGCGCACTGACTCGCTCAACTTGTCGCAGGAGGCGATCGGCCAGATTCGCGAAGTGATCGTGAAGCTGTACGGCCAGGCGGGACTTGCCGAGGAGCCGCGGATATATCGCACCAAGTCGAAGAATGCCCAGGAGGCGCACGAGGCAATCCGTCCAACGGCGGCGAGCGTGGTGCCCGCCGACATCGAAAGCAAGCTGGAGTCCGATCAGTTCCGGCTGTATTCGCTGGTCTGGAAGCGCACCGTGGCCTGCCAGATGGCCCCGGCGATCTTCGACACCGTGGCCGTGGAGATGCTGGCGGGCGCCGATGGTGCGAAGCGAACTGTGCTGCGGGCGAACGGGTCGACACTGGTGACCCCCGGCTACATCTCGGTCTACCAAGAAGGCATGGATGACGTCGTGCAGGACGATTCGGATCACGTGCTGCCGCCGATGCAGGAGGGCGACCGTGTCAGATTGACCGGAGTCGTGCCCACTCAGCACTTCACCGAACCGCCGCCGCGCTTCTCCGAGGCGTCGCTGGTCAAGGCGCTGGAAGAGTACGGGATCGGCCGGCCTTCGACTTATGCGTCCATCATCTCCACTCTGCGCGACCGTCAATACGTCGACATCGAGAGCAGGCGCTTTACGGCGACGGACATAGGCAAGATCGTCAGCCGGTTTCTCACCCAATACTTCACCACCTACGTGGACTACGACTTCACCGCGAAGATGGAGGACTCACTCGATGCCGTGGCGAACGGCGAGCAGGAATGGGTGCCGCTGCTCGACAAGTTCTGGAAGCCCTTCATCAAGCTCGTGACTCATACGGAAACCTCGGTGAGCCGCGAAGAAGTCGCCCAGGCCCGCGATCTGGGCAAGGACCCCGCGAGCGGCAAACCGATGAGCGTGCGTATGGGCCGATTCGGTCCCTTCGTGCAGATCGGCACCAAGGACGACGAGGACAAGCCGCGATTTGCCGGCCTGCGGCCGGGCCAAAAGATGGACGCCATCACGCACGCGGAGGCGATCGAGCTGTTCAAGCTGCCGCGCAAACTGGGCGTCACGGCGGCCGGCGAGGAAATCGCGGCCAATGTCGGCCGATTCGGCCCCTATGTGAAGTACGGCGCCAAGTACGTTTCGCTCAAGACCGACGATCCTTACGAAATCACCCATGAGCGCGCGCTCGAAGTCATCCGCGAAAAGGAAATCGCGGATGCCAACCGCTTGATCCTGGATTTTCCCGATGCCGGGATACAAGTGCTGAACGGGCGTTATGGCCCTTACATCACCGACAAGTCCCGCAACGCGAAGATCCCCAAGGACAGGGATCCCAAGGGTCTGAAATTGGAAGAGTGCCAGGCCCTGCTGGCGGCGGCACCGCTGCGCACTTTCGGCAAGTGGGGCCGAAACCGCAAAGCGCAGAACGGCGCGGCCAAGAAGCCGGCGGCGCCGAAGGGGCGGAGCGGCAC
>JBARBX010000788.1:0-8594 GCA_049793535.1 Steroidobacteraceae bacterium
GCGAAAAACTGACCACAGAAGTCCACGGCTCAGAAAGTATTCGGTGACAGATGTCAGGGGAGCCATCATGTGCGCCGTGATTGTGTGGATCGCTATATGAGGTACAAACCTCGGCCCCGTCAAGGGAAACCGTTTGGCCAGACCAATCACAAGCGGTGTGTACGCCGCCCATACGTACCAGTAGACAAGTTCGGGCGCACCCGCGATCACCCAGCTGACGTGCATACCCTGTACCTTCACCAGCACGATCCTGCGCACGGCAAATAACAGTCCTACAATTGTCCACGCACACAGGATCAAAATCCATCGCGTCCTTCCCATATCTGGTGTGGCCTGCAGCAATGGGTGTGTCGACCCCTCCGGCACGGATTATAGCTGAACGTTCGAAGGAGACATCACTGAGGACAGGGCCGTCGAAAGCGCCAAGTTCTCTCGGCAAAGCAGGTCCACCGGGGCCAGGTTTGCGAGCTGGCAATCGGGCAGTTGCTGGCAAACGCGCCAGCCCCACGTGCATCGCAGCTACAGAAGGGCCTTTGTCTAGGTTGATTGGGGAGAAAGGTAAGGAACTCAAGACTCTACGTGCTGCCTCCCAATGTTCAACGAAGCGTTTGAAAAGGAAGGTACAAACCTTATCCATCATCTTGGCCATTGGCTGCCCGTTTACGCCAGTGCTCGCCAAACATTCGAACTTGTTGTCGCTCATCGATTGGATCGAGGCGGGTGTGAATCGAATGCACCGGGACTCTGAATCGATGCGAAGGCGGGTAGAAGTGCGGCAGAGGTACGAACTGACTGATGTCGCTGCGAGCGTATGCCAAACATAACTCTGAACCTTGCACCCGTCTCGCTCAGGGACCGTTCATTCACACATCAGCGCGAAGGTGTGTGGCGAGCCCACAGTTCGAGCAGTTCCTCTTCCTGTTTCGGCGATAGCGTGTCCTTCCATTGATAGCCATCGATCGACGCGAAATATTCCAGGGCATCAATGAGCGTGTCGTGAAGCGGCCGCGTTTGCCAGCCCGCGGCGTAGGCCCTGTCGCTTGAGATCTGGAAGAAACCTTTCATATTGGGTTCGGGCCGCCAATAAGGAAACTTGCGGACCCAGTTCGGTACGGGTTCAGCATCCATTCCGTGCTGATGCAGAAAATCTCCCGGAATCCACACGAGTTCTGCATCGGAGTGGGCGGCAACTTTACACTGTTCGATGAAGTAGCGAAAGGTCATCGGTCGTCCTGTCAGATTGAAGGTGCCGTAAATGGATTGATCGATGGCCAGAACAAGGAATTCGGCAACGTCCTTTACATCGACCATGGTCAATGGGTCAGTGCCATCCCCTGGGGCGATGTGCCTGGTCCCCCGCTGCAAGCGGCGCAACCAGTCGAGCACGTCCGGCGTGTCGTCACGAACTCCCTTAATCCCACAGGGCCGGACAATGGTAAGGTTGCGGCCAACGATCGCATTCAGCCGGCGTTCGCTTTCTGCCTTGCCCCGATCATACGGACTTTGATCGCTATCCCACCGTGCCAACGGAGTCTCTTCCGTAATGTGGGGCTGGGCCAGCTGATCATCTGCGTACGCCCCTATGGAAGAGACGTACAAATAATGCTTGGTGCGGTCTTTCAGCAATTTGGCCGCTGACGCGACCATGGAGGGATCGTGAGGCCAGACGTCAATCACCGCGTCCCATCTCCTCTTCGCCAAGGCCGAGAGATCTTCCTCATCAGTGGCTGGACTACGATAACCCCGCAGCTTTTCTATATGCGGAAACATGTCTGGGTTGGTCACCCCGCGATTGCAGAGGCTAAGAGAATGCCCCCGTCCTCGCGCAGCTTCGACGAAGGCGGGACCGAGGAAATACGTGCCCCCCAAAACTAGAACATTCTTGGAGTGCTATCGGCGAAAGCGCGGATTGGGCTTTCGCCAAGGAGTAGAGAAGCTCCCGAAGTGCAGAGCGCAGCTTTGATCAGCTCTCGCCTGTTCATCATGTACACCTCCCAAGTCGGGCATGAGCGCAAGTATACCCGGCTTTTCTGTTGGACGGATGAAGCCGGAGATAGTTATACAAAGTCTTTGGCCACCAACCGCCCAGACGTTTGTGCTGGATACCGCTGCCACACTTTGAATTCCGGCTTTGCCCTGTGAACGGATCCGTGGCATCAGTGTTTGACGGCCAACTCTGACCGCTTGTCGCATTTCGGGCACCGCATGTCACTTTTCCTGCAAACAGTGGTTTTTCGCGGCATATGTTCCGTGAGGAGGGGGCATCGCCAAGAACGTATTGGCGTTGGGATGACGCTGTGGCCTACAAGGGGAGAAGAAGCGAATGAAATCGAGATTGGCAACTCCAATATGCTCTAGCTTTCTGCGCATGAATCTGGGGGATCGCTTTCTGGTCTACACGTTAGTGGCGGTAATCGTAACCTCACTTTCGCTTAATGCACGTGCCCAGGATGAGCGTGCGTATACTGAGGGTCCGGCTTCCCTGATACTGGCTGCGGGATCTGCGCGCACTGCACCGCGCGCGCAGTCCGATCTGGTGGAGTTCGAGAAGATGACCTGGGTGGAAGTGAAGTCCGCGCTCGCGGCGGGCAAGACGACGGCGCTCATCTACACCGGCGGTGTCGAGCAACGAGGCCCCCAGAACGCGAACGGCGGCCATAACCTTATAGCGCATGCGACGGTCGAGGCAATCGCGAGAAAACTCGGCAATGCTATCTTCCTGCCCGTGTTGCCCTACACTCCGAACGATGCAGAATCGATTCCCGGTACCATCGGGATCACGAACGAGCTGCTCGCTGCCATGCTCGAGCGCATCGCGGAGCAAGCGGCCCTCAACGGTTTCCGCAACGTGATTCTGATGGGCGATCACGGTGGCGGCCAGCCGCAGGTCTACGAGGAGGTCGCCAAGAAGCTCGACGGCACGCTAAGCGGAGGAGCTCGTGTGTACTACTGTGACCAGGTCTATAGGCCCGCCAATGATGCGTTCGATCAGTACCTGGCGCAGCAGGGCTATCCACTCGGCCTCCACGGTTACCTTTTTGACACCTCGGAAATGATGTATCTCGACAAGGACAACATATGGGTGCGCAGAGATCTGGTCTCCTCTGCAGTGGGAGATCCCGTCGTCAATGGCAAGGCACAGTTCGGGCCGCAGAGCCCACAAAACGGAATTCTGGGTGACGCGCGCGGCTCAACGGTGGAGCTGGGGAAGCGCGCATTCGACATGAAGGTCGATTACGCGGTGAGACAGATTCGCAGCCTCCTACCGACCTCATGATTCGCACTCGGGACAGGTCAGGTTAATCCGGGTGTTTAGCCGAGTAGAGATATATCACAACAGGAGAAGAGAAAATGATTAAGACTATTATTTTATCCATGTGTCTCGCAGCTTCCTCACTTTCGCTTAATGCACGTGCCCAGCAACAAGATAAAGATGAGCGCGCGTATACTGAGGGCCCAGTCACTCTGGTGCAAGAAATAGGAGTTGAGTACGGGCATTTTGAAGAGTACATCGATTGGCTAAATTCGACATGGAAGCCGACCATGGAGGCCACGAAGAAAGCTGGGATAATCATCGATTACAAGGTCTTCAGTTCCACTCCACCATCACCAGATCACCCCGATATAATTCTGTGGATCACTTATAAAAACATGGCGGCTTTAGATAGAGGTGTCGAGGAAGAAGCAGTGGCCAAGAAAGTAATCGGTAGCACCGAGGTTCAGAACAAGGCCAGAGTGGGCCGGAATGAATACAGAAAAGTTCTGCGCAGAGAATATATTCGTGAACTTATTTTAAAATGAAATTGTTATACGTGTTCAAAGAGCGCGCGCCAATATTTATAGATCCGGCTGCTACAGTCCGCCCGATTCACCAAAAAAAGATGAGGACAAAATGAAGACAACTCTTGTGATCCCTGCCTTGCTGTTACTCGCAGCCTCGGCGGCTGCACAAACAACGCCCGCGCCAACGAAGGACCCGGCCAGCTCCGCCCTACGAGACATCCTGCCCGGCCGGCGGAAAAACACCGTCGCAGCCGTCGAGGCCATGCCCGCCGAGAAATTCAACTACAAACCCACCGCCGACCAGATGACATTCGGCCATCTCGTCGCCCACATAGCCGAAACAAATGATCTGCTATGCAGCAAGGCCGCTGCTGTCCCCGCTCCCAAGGTCGAGGAGGTGAAAGAGACGGACTCGAAAGACAAGCTCGTGGCCGCGCTCAAAGCCTCCTTCGATTTCTGTTCCGACGCGCTGGCGAAAATGGACGACTCAAGACTAGCCGAGACCACGGAAATCTTCCCCGGACGCCAGGGTTCCCGTGCCTGGGCCAGCATGATCCTCGCAGGTGCTTGGGCCGACCACTACGCCCAAGCGGCAATGTATCTGCGCTTGAACGGTGTGGTGCCGCCGACCGCCAAGAAATAAGAGGGACAGAAGAATGGCAACTTCAATACGCTGTAAAGGCATTATGCGCAATCTATTTCTTGCATTTGCAGTTCTTTCCTTGTTCTCGATAGCTGCCGCTACTCAAAGCGCGCGCCATGCTTTCACCGCGGACGATGCAGCTACTCTCCACAGCGCGGCGGCCGTAGCCGTTTCGCCCGACGGCAAAAATATTCTCTACGGGGTGCAGTTCGGCGGTGCCAAGGGCCCCGACAACACGGAGTGGCACTTGATCGCGGCGGATGGCGGTGAGTCTCGGCACCTCACTATTCCAGAGAACTTTGGGCCTTTGGGATTCACTCGCGACGGTTCCGCGCTTTACGGCACATTCGAAGTTAATAAGATGGCGCAATTGGCCACGTTGGCGCTCGCGCCGGCGGGCACGGCCGCGGCAGCCACTCCTCTTCCGCTCACCGCGCTGCCAAGGGGAGTGCATTCGGCGGTGATTTCCCCAGATGGTTCACACTATGCAATCCTCGCTGATCCGCGGCTTCCCGATCCACTCTCGGATGTACACACCGTGATCGAAGCCGAGCCCGCAAGTCTTTATGTAATTGTTGCCGATGGCTCCGGTGGCGCCTGGTGGTGTCCGGCAATGCGAGACGTAGCTACGCTGGCGCAGCTTTCCGATGGAGACCTGCACCGCCAGGTTGCTTGGTCACGCGATGGCAATTCCATTGCCGCTTTGTCGCAGCCACCCAAGATCGGCAATCACGATGTCCGCTCATTTATCGACGTTTGCAGCGCCACGGGTTCGCGGCACGTTGCCACCATCAATAATGCGGCCGACGGAATTGGTTGGATCAACGGCGACAAGGAATTGGTCTTCCTGAGCACAACTTCGCCGGTCTTGGCGACAGACCACGTCTGGACAGTTGCGGCCGAGGGCGGAACTCCGTTGGATCGCACGCCCAAGCTCCAAGGCAGCGCGCTTCAGTTGTCGGTAGACGCAAACGGAAACGCCTGGGTGATTGTGGCGCGCGGCGTCAAGTCGGAGGTCGACGCCTTTCGGAACAACTCTCTTATTCCCACCTATCAGTGGCCCGCAGGTACCATCAACGACGGGCCAGTGACGTCGCAGATTGCTTCCGCACCACAGGTACAGGCCTTTACTGTTGCCGATCCGCAACACTCTTCCAATGTTGCGATCGCACACGGCGATACGCTGCAGAAGATCACCAACGAGGGCGACGATCAGATGGCAAAGGTTGCGTTGGGCGAAGCTCGCGCCGTTCACTGGACGAGCAGGGAAGGGATTGCCCTGGAGGGCATCGTCACCTTTCCGGCGGATTATCAGGCCGGACGGCTCTACCCCTTCATGGTGCTGCCGCACGGCGGACCGGAATTGAACGACTCGCTCGAGTTCAACTACCGTGTCAGGATAATTTCCGGCATGGGCTATATCGTTCTGCAGCCCCAATATCGTGGTTCCACCGGCTACGGCACCGAATTCATGAGCGCTATTTACCAACACTTCGGCGATCGCGCCTATCGCGACGTGGATAGTGCCACCGATTACGCCATCGCCCAGGGCTGGGCTGATCCGAATCGGCTCACCATGTTCGGCTGGAGCGGGGGCGGCTTTATGACGGCTTGGACTGTCACTCAAACCAATCGCTACAAAGCTGCCATCGAAGGCGCTGGCCTTACCGACTTTCTGACTTTTATATGGACCGGCGACGTTTGGCAGATTGACTACGATGCGCGCTGGCCCGACAAAGATCCCGAAGCGTTTCTGAAGTTCTCCGCAGCCATGCATTCAGAAAGCGTGACCACACCGCTGCTCATTCTGCATGGCGCCGCCGACGAGCGCGTGCCTACCTATCAGGGACGGGAGTTATTTGAGGTGCTAGCTGCGCGGGGCAAGACCACGCGGATGGTGACGTATCCTGGCTCGCCGCATTTCCCCACAGTATGGGAGCAGCGCCAGGATGTGTTTCGCGAAATTGCCGCGTGGCTGGCGCGCTATAACCCATGAGAATTCGGTAAAGCGGTTGTGGCGCGGATGGACAAGAACACAATCGAGAGGATGCTGGCTCCGGATTTATACGTCCAAGTAAATCCCGACAAAAAACTAACAAAGCAGGGGTTTATCGATGCACTCTTCTCCCGCCCGTTGAGCTTAAAACGATTTGACGCCAGCGTTTTGCGGATGGCTTCGGAGTCCTCGCGAAGCTGTCTCGTGTTGCGATCGATTTGCCGCGTCGTTCTGCCGATGTGTCTGCCAAGGCTAGCTCATAACGTCTTGAAACGCCCGCTCTGCCCGCTTCCACGCTGCCTCATATTCCGGTTCGACAATCAAAGCGTTCGTCTGCGAGGTCGATGACCTCGGCAATGAGTTCGATCTCCACACACGCCCCAAATGGAATCTCCGCCCCGCCATGCGAGGTGCGCGCATGCGCCCCACGCTCGCCCAAGATTTCTAGGAAAAGTTCGGACGCGCCGTTGGCAACCACGTGCGACTCTGTAAAATTCGGTGTGCTGTTCACCATCACCACCATCTTCACGATCCGTTTTACTTTCTCCAGGTCCCCGAGGGCGACATGTAGTGTGGCGAGCAATTCTATGGCAATGCCGCGTGCGGCTTCTTTGGCCTCGGGTACGGTAACATCCACTCCCACTTTGCCAGACCAAGGCTTGCCATCTTTTTTGGCGAGGCGTCCCGCCAAATAAACAAGATTCCCGGTGCGCACAAACGGAACGAAAGCGGCAACGTAACCATCCACCACGGGAGGCTGCACATCGGGCAAAGTGATTTGCAGGGCTTTCAGGCGTTCATAAACTGTTGTCATAACTTATTCCTTTCATTCCTTGGGTAAATTTAGGTTCATCAGTCCGGACCTCGCGGGTTTGAACTACAAGCCTTTTGTTGTGTCCAGCACACCCTTCGTTGTGGATTCGAGATAGTCCAGGGCGCGGTCACTTTTCGTCTGTGACAAATTCCGCGCCCGAGTCATGCCGTCGCCACGCCGATGAGGCGGTCGATGTCCCTCTCGGAGTTGAACAGATGAGGCGAGACACGAATCTTCCCTTCGCGCAAGCTCACGATAATGTTTTCCTTCTGCAACTTCTGATAGAGCTCAACGGTTTTTTCCGGAGTCTGCGCGGTAAAGGAGCCGCAGGGCCCGCGCTGTGTGGAGTCTAGCGGACTGGCCACAACGCAGTCTTTAGGGAGGCGTTCGAATAATAACTCCATCAATTTCCGGTTATGTTCGCGCACCAACTCAGGCCCGGCGCGCAGGACAAAATCCACCGAGGCATCCATGGCCGCCAGGTTGAAATTGAAATAAGTGGCCGCCTCCCCACTGTCCCAGCGCTTCGCACTGCGGGATGGCTTGGGATCGACATAACTCAACGCGAAAAAACTGTCTGTAGCTTGGCTGGTCCAAGAAAACGGCCCTGGACGCCCAATATCCTGATGTTCGCTCTTGACCCAAAAAAATCCGGTGCCGTAAGGGCTAAGGAGCCATTTATATCCGGCGCACACCAAAAAGTCGGCGTCAAGGTCGTGGACATCCATAGGCACCGCCCCGCAAGACTGGCTCACATCAAGCACAAGCAGCGCACCCTGTGCATGGCAGGCGGCAGCCACACGAGCGGCATCGAGCAGCGAGCCGTCGTCAAAGCGCACATGACTCACGGAGATAACGCGCGTTCTAGGCGTCATCGCCGCAATTAGGTCGTCCGCCGTGATAAAGCGATCCCGCGGTGCCACGATTTTCAGTTTCACGCCCTCGCGTTCTTCCATTGGCTTCCAAGTGGCGTACTGCAGCGGGAATTCTCCTTTGGCCGTGATGACCTCATCGCCAGGCTTCCACTTTAGGAGATGGGCCACGGCCGCAACGCCAGTGCCGGCTCCGGCCGTGACCGCGATTTCTTCCGGTTTGGCCCCAATCATTTTCGAGAGGGACGCCCGAATCCGAATTGGTGCTTCGAAGAAAATGGCGTCGTCCAGGTGATGCGGAAACTTGTTGGCTTCAATCGAGTTTTGCACCGCACGCAGGGTCACGCGAGGCATGGCTGCATGGGCGGAGGTGTTTAAGTATGTTGCATCTTCAATCTCGAACCACTCCTCCTTCCAGTCGGTTACAGGCTTAGTTGTGGCCATGTTCGCTCCTTTGCAAGGCGTTCAGACTTCATCCCGGGTAGG
>JBARBX010000789.1:0-5648 GCA_049793535.1 Steroidobacteraceae bacterium
GAGATACACCGGTACCCCGCGATCCGGGCGCGCTCGCCAGCGAATACGAGGCCATTTACAGCCGGTTTGCCGATCTCATCGCGCAGGGGAAATCGGAGGTCGACGCGCGTCCGCTGCAGCTCGTGGCGGATATCTTTCTCGTGGCCAAACAATTCTCCGTTGAGGCGTTCCATCCGTGAGTGCCTCCACGGCTGCGCCCGCCGCGGTGTTCAATTACGTGGACTGGCTGGTGGTGGCGGCGTTCGTCATCGTCATGCTCGCCGTCGTTCTCTACTCGATGCGAACCAAGGCCGAGTCCGCCAAGGACTACTTTCTCTCCGGCCGAGACAGCAACTGGCTGCAGATAGGCACGTCGATTTTCTCGTCCAATATCGGCTCGGAGCACCTGGTGGGGCTCGCCGGCGCGGGCTTTGCGACCGGCATGGCGTTCGCGCATTGGGAAATTCAGTCCTGGCTCATCCTGGTGCTCGGCTGGGTCTTCGTGCCGCTGTACGACCGGATGAAAGTGTTTACGATGCCGGAGTTCCTCGAACTACGTTTCAGCCGCGGCTCGCGCAACGTGTTGAGTCTGCTCACGATCACCAGCCTGGTGCTGACGAAGATTGCGGTCACGATTTATGCCGGCGATGTGGTGGTGCGTACCCTGCTGGGGATAAATACGGTGAACGTCTTTGGACTCCAGGTCGATGTGTTTTGGGCAATCGCACTGGGGCTGGCCTTCACCACCGGCTTGTACACAGTGCTCGGTGGATTGCGCGTCATCATGTACACGGCGGTACTTCAGGCGCCGGTGTTGATTTTGGGTTCGGTGTGCATTCTGTATACCGGACTGCATGCACTTGGCCACGGCAGCCTGCTCGCCGGCTGGCACGCGACAGTCGCGGCCGCCGGCGCGAACATTCATCTCATTCGCCCGCTCGACGATCCGGATTGGTCCTGGGCTGCGGTGCTGCCGGGCTCTGCGATCATTGGCTTCTGGTACTGGTGCACGGATCAATACATCGTTCAGCGTGTCCTCGCCGGCAAGAATCAGCAGGAGTCGCGGCGCGGCGCCATCCTGGCGGCTTTCCTGAAGTTGACTCCGGTGTTTATTTTTTTGGTGCCCGGCATGATTGCCTTTGCGCTCACCACAACCCCAGGACTCGGATTCAAGACCAGCGGCGATGCCGCTTACACCTCTCTCGTGGCGCAAATCCTGCCGCACGGCCTGCGCGGCATGGTTGCCTGCTCGATGATTGTCGCGCTGATGGCCTCGCTCGCGTCCAAATTCAATGCGTCCGCAACACTTTTTACCATGGATTTTTTCCGCGAGTGGTATCCGAGCGCGTCAGGCAAGACCGAGGTGATCGTGGGGCGCATCGCTACCGCGGTCATCGTGGTCATGGGTATTTGCTGGGTGCTGGTCATCAAGAGCCTGCACTCTGATCTTTATGTCTACCTTCAGAGCGTGCAGGGATACCTTTCACCGGCGATCTCCGCGCTGTTTTTGCTCGGGGTGTTTTGGAAGCGCGCCACCGCACCGGCGGCGCTGTGGGCGTTTGTCGTGGGCGTCATTGGGGGATTGGCCCGTCTGGGGGCCGATCTCATCATGCGCAATGACGGCGCCACGGTTGCCGCGCTCAAACAGCAGCTGTATCAGCATGCCATCACGGCCGCTCAGTTCAACTTAAGTTTGGCGCCCATACGCAGCGCGCATGGCTGGGTGTTCGACTTCTGGAATATCCACTGGCTCTACTACACTCAGATCCTGCTGGTCGTGACGGCGTCCCTGATATTCATCATTAGCCTGGTGACGAAGGCGCCGGATCCCGGCGTGATGAAATTCACGTGGTACGGCGCGACGCCGCAGGAGAAGGCCGCCACTCGTGCGAGCTGGAGCGGGCGCGATGTCGCCTTGTGCGTGGTGGTGCTTGCCGCGGTGGCGATCTTTTACATCACCTTCTGGTAGCAGCTAGGAGGAGACCGGCTGATAGAGGCGCGTCCTCTGTGAATCGACGGCGAAATAGGGTTTGAATGTTTGCGCCCCGTCCGCCGTGTTGATCCGCCATTCCGCTGAGCCCGCGGTGTGACGCACCGTCATTAGCTGCTTGCGGTTGAAGGGCAGAAAACGGTCGCCCACCGCGAACAATGCCAGGGGTCCTTGCAGCACGGCGAGAAGATCGGAATGCTTTGCATCCACCGGCTCGAGACGCAGTGGCCTATCCAAGGTGAGCTCGATTCGGTCGCCGTCCCTCCAGGTTCGCAGGATTCTATGGAACCCGCCCGCGATGAGCGGCTGCTCGAGCCGTTTGCCGTTCAGCGCTATCGATGAGGCATTTCCCGCCCATGCCGGAATGCGCAGGGCAATTGAAAATGTTTCCGGAGCCTGCGTTTTCACCGCGATGCCGACCTCTGCGTCGAGCGGATAGGCCGTGGTTTGCTCCAAGGTCACCGAACGCCCCTGTTGCCGCCAGGACAGACGCGAGGGTACGTACAAATTGACGAATACGCCGTGCTCGCCGAGGAAGTAGGCGCTCATTCCATAGTCGGCGAGAATCTGGCCCAGTGTTCCCGAACAGCACGGGCACTTCAATTCGAAATAGCCCTTCGAGCCGCTCTCGTTGTAGTCCGAATAGTAGTAGGCGGTGCCGTCCGGCTTCATCGGGGGTGCGCCCAGAATGGTGTTATAGAGAACTCGCTCCATGCTGTCCCCGTAGCGGCTGTCGCCTGTGACGCCCATGAGATAGCGCGCAGCCTTAAAGTGACCGTAGGCACCGCAGGGTGTTTCGAAACTGGCATGGGTCGTGTGCAGCGATTCCCCCAACTCCCCGGAACCGGGGACGATGAAGCGCTCGTTGGGGCCCCAGCCGCCCGTTGCGAAGCTCTGCGCCAGTACGAAGTCGAAACCGTTCTTGGCCGCATGAAAATGCTTGGCATTTCCGTCCACCAGATAGGCTTGCATGGCGGAACTGAGCGCATTCATATGGCTGTAGGCGTGTTTGTCGGGCAAAACGTTTTCGCCGCGGGACAGCGGCTCGAAATAATCCCGATCCAGCAAAAACCGCCGAGCGAGCCCACGATAGCGTTCACCCGCGCCGCGCTTCCAGGCGAGATACAGATTTTCCGGCAACGTGTAGGACTCATCCCAGGTATGCGCGATGTTGGGATGAGCTCGCGCCGCCATTTCCGGTCGCGTGAGCGCTTTCTCAGGCAGCGAAGGCAGCGCCGCGTCCGTCACCAGATCGAGCACCCTCAGTGCTTGCGGGTTGCCGGCAAAAGCGCAAGCATCGATGAGACCGACATTGATCTTGTCGAAGGTGTAGGCCGGCAGGGTATAGCCCTCGTAAAAACGCGGGGTGACGGTCGGCGCAAAGCCCGCGATCAGCCGCTGCACCTTCTGGCGGGTCTGCTGATCTCCCGTGACCGCGTAGGCCCGCGCCAGGCTCGAGACATATTGTCCGAAGCTGTGTCCGGGAATGAAACCATGCATGTCCATGGGAGGATTGAAGCTGGAGGAGGAGTTGTACCAGCCGCCGAGGTCTTCGCCGGGGGCAGCCAGCCCGGCCGCGATACGAAATGGTTTCAACAGCGCGTCTTCATCCATGGCCAGCAGCGTTGCGTGGTGTGCGCGAAACTGCTCCAGCATCGGCCCGTCCAGCAACGTAACGTCCGCCCGGTCCGCCGGCTGCATGGCCGGAATGTTGGACATCGCAGATGTGTCTGACGCCGCGTTCATTTTAGCGCCGGCTCGGCCGGCCAAGGCGCCGGCCACTGCCAAGCCGCCGAGCTTTAAAACCGAGCGCCGGGAAATGGAGTGCATTGCAATTACCTTTTGTCTGACATTTAATCCACATAGCCGATTGCATATAGTACGCTCAAGTAGAATGCCCCCAGCCATGACGACACCCAGCACCGGCGAACTCATCGATATTGTTGCAGTGGGCAACACGCTTGGCGAGGGTGTGCTGTGGGACCCTGTAGGTGCGCGCACCTGGTGGTCCGATATTCAGGAGCGGCGCCTATTTCGCTACGATCCTCTGACCCGCGCGTTGGAGGAATTCGAGCTGCCCGAAAGACTGTGCTCGTTCGGACTGATCGAAGGCTGCGACAAGCTGGTGGCGGCGTTTGAATCGGGGTTTGCGGTTTACCATCCCGAGTCCGGCCAACTCGACTGGGTTAACCGCCCCGAGCACGCAGCGACCCATGTCCGTTTCAATGACGGCCGGGTCGACAGGCAAGGCCGCTTCTGGGCGGGCTCCATGGTCGAGGGAGACGGAGAGCCGAAGGGAAAGCTCTACTGTCTCGACGGAGACGAGGCGAAGGTCCATTTGTCCGACATTGCGATTTCAAACAGCATCTGCTTCAGCCCCGACGGCAAGTATCTTTACTTTGCGGATTCGCCGCATCGCGTGATTTTGCGCTACGACATCGACGCAGCGAGCGGCACCCTGAGTAGTCGCCAAATTTTCGCGCGGACGCCGCAAGGCGCCTTTCCGGACGGCGCGAACGTGGATGCCGAAGGCCACTTGTGGAGCGCGCATTGGGGCGCGGGACGAGTCGTGCGCTATACGCCGGAAGGATCGATCAGCGGAGCCATCGATATCCCGACAACCCAGGTCACCTGCGTCGCCTTTGGCGGCGCGAACCTCGATTTGCTGTTTGTGACCTCGGCACGGGAGGGTATGAGCGAAGCCACGCTGGCGCAACAGCCCAACGCCGGCGACGTGTTTGTGTACAAGCTCAATGTCAAAGGCTTACCCGAGCCGCGCTTCGCCATGAAACTACTCGCATGAATGTGACTTCCGCATCGACCGAAGAAGTGAATGCAGCCGCGGAAGCCGCCTCTGCCGCCTTCTATACCTTTGGCCGCAGCGCTCCGGCACTACGCGCGCGGCTGCTGCGCTCGATTGCCGATGGCATCGAGCGTTTGGGCGATGTGCTCATTGAGTGCGCGGCGCGGGAGACTGCACTGGCAAAATCCCGTATTGTGGGCGAACGGGGCCGGACTTGTGCGCAGCTAAGAATATTTGCCGATATTGCAGAGGCGAACCAATGGATCGATGAATGTGTTGAGGCCGCCGATCCTGCGCGCGCTCCTCAGCCAAAACCCAAGATCCGCTCGCGATTCGTGCCTCTGGGGCCTGTCGTGGTCTTTGGCGCCAGCAACTTTCCGCTGGCCTTTTCCGTGGCCGGCGGCGACACGGCCTCCGCTTTGGCCGTGGGCTGCCCGGTGATTGTAAAGGCTCATCCGGCGCATCCCGAAACCTCCGCTCTCGTCGGTAAAGTGGTGAGCGCGGCCGTCCTTGAATGCGCATTGCCCGCAGGGGTGTTTTCGACATTGTTTGACACCGGCTTCGACGTCGGTGTCGCCCTCGTGAAACATCCTCTGATCATGGCCGGCGCCTTTACCGGTTCGCGTTCGGGCGGCGTCGCGCTATGGCGAGTAGCGCAGGCGCGGCCGCACCCCATCCCGTTCTTTGCGGAGATGTCGAGCGTGAATCCGATTTTTGTTTTTCCGGGGGCGGCAGCCGCCAAGGCCCAGCTACTTGCGACGGGCTTGCACGCATCGATCACGGGCAGCGTCGGTCAACTCTGCACGAAGCCCGGTCTTGTGTTCGTCGTCTATGATGCAGCAACGAAAAGCTGGCTCGACGCGCTCGTTCTATTGG
>JBARBX010000790.1:0-8877 GCA_049793535.1 Steroidobacteraceae bacterium
GGGAATGCCGACGCGTTGGCCGATCTCCCACGCGCCGGCGGCAGGACCCAGCGCCTCCACGATGCCGACAATTTCATGACCGGGAACGATGGGATGGCGGATGTGCGGCAGCTCGCCATCGATGACGTGTAAATCCGTGCGGCACACGGCGCAGGCCTCGATGCGGACCCGAATCTCGCCGGTCCCCGGCGCGGGCTTCGGCCGCCCTTCGAGGAGCAGCGGCGCTCCTTGCGCGGTCAACACCATCGCATGCATGGAAACACCTGCTCGAATCGATCCGGTCAGAAGGGAAGATACTGCGCGAAGTTCGGCGGCTTCACCACGAGTATGTCGCAAGGAAGCGTTTCCAGAACATGCTCCGCGGTACTGCCAATGACGGCGCGCTTCAATGCGCTGCGCGCGATCGCGCCCATGACGAGGATGTCCGCGTGCAACTCCGCCGCCATCCGCGGCAGGTATTCCGTGGGCATGGCGGCATCGACGTAGAGTCTTGAATCTTCGACTTGGTACGCGTCCGTGATGTCCTTGATCCGCGAGCGTCTCATGGCTCTCTCCGCCGCCAGCGCCACCGGGGATACGGCGACCGCGGCGGGCATGCCCCCCGATGCGCCGGCGAGTATGGTGGAGGGGAAATACGCATGCACGGCGATCACGTGGGCATCGAGCGGCTTGGCCAGGGACACCGTGACGTCCAAGATGCGATGGTCGAGCGCCGCCGAAGGGTCGCTGACATGGCCGGGATCCACCGCGGCCATCAGTGTCGGCGGGGTGCCCCACATCCTGGGCTTGGTCAAGAGCAGAGGCACCGGACAGGCGCGTATGAAATGCCGGTCGGTGTCGATGGCGAACGTGCGCCTGGCAAACGAGTGATGGTGCGTATCCTTGACGACAAGGTCCGCGGGAGAGTTTCGCATCCACGAGACGACTGCTTCGTGGAGCGGATCGCCGCTGATGGCATGCGTCGTGACATCGAGACCGTCGTCGCGCAGCGGTTCGGCCAATTCCTCCAGCAGTGAATCTAGATTGTCGGTGAGCAGCGCATTGCTCAGGGTCGGCAGGCTTCCCTCCAAGCGCGTTTCCCGCGTCGCCCGGGTATCGCAGATCAGCATCTCGATGGACGCTCCGAGCCAGCGGGCCAAATTGGCCGCCTTCGAGATCGCCGGCTGATCCCGATTCAAGGGATCCACGATGACCAGAATGTCGGCTATTCGATCCACGTCAATGTCCTCCGAAGCGATTCCGCTGCTCAGTCGACCACGAGGCCGTCGAGGCGCATGACTGGGTGCACCGCACCGGGTCCGCGCAGTCGCGACAGATAGTCGGCGATCGCCTGCATGTCTTCATCGTCAAAGTTGCCGAGAAAACGCGCAAGATTCTCATCGACGTTGTGCCGGGAGCCTTGCCCCAATTTGTGCATTTGACCGAGCAGGTATGTGTAGTGCTGGTTTCTCAGCGAGGGCACGAAGCCGTCATCGTCGCCGTGTGCGTCGCCCGCATGGCAGGAGGCACACTGCTCACGGAATATGGCCCGGCCGAGCGCGAGCCGGGCACCCTCACCAGATTGCGCACGGCCGGATCGGGGTAGCCTGTTCAGGAATGACGCGATATCCACCCAGGTTTGCGGGCCGCCCATCTCCTGCTGTGAGACGACGCGGTGCATTGTGTCACTATCGCGTTCCCCGCCTGCAAAATCAGCGAGCTGTCGAACGAGGTAGGCGAACCGCTGCGCCGCCAATGCGGGAATCGCCCGAACGGCATCGCCCTGCGCCTGCGGTCCATGACAGCGCATGCAATAGCGGGCGAACTGCGGCCCCCCGCGGTCCGGGTGCGCATCGAGCGACAGCGCGAACTTCGTCGCATGGTCGACGGATTCCTCCGAGGCGCGCGCCTCCACTCCGGAAAACGCGACCCAGACGGTGATCACTCCGCCGGCCAGAAGAGTGCCGCCGCGCGCTGCGTTGAGCCCTGCCACCACCACCTCGCCGATTCTTGGTTACTGACGGTGAAGTATCGCGATATCCGCGGCGGCGGCCATCAGGGAATATGCGTAGGATTGGTGCTAATTCCCGCTGAGCTCGGCAATGGCAGACAACAACGCCTTGGTATCGACGGGTTTGCTGAGAAAACGGCATCGCGGAATTGGCGTCTTCACTACTCGCAGGATGGACTGCAGATCGCCGCTGAGAAGGATGGCGGGGACGTCCCTGCCCTTCTGGCCGCGCAGCTGCTGAAGAACGTCGAGTCCCGTGACGCTTCCGTCCAGATGATAGTCCGTGATCAACACATCGTCCGGCTGCATGTCGGCCAACATGATTTGCGCGTCCGCGACGGTCGCCGCGGCACGCGTTTCGAATCCTTCGAGGGAGAGAAACAGCTCGGTGGCCGTGCGCACTGAATCGTTGTCCTCCAGGAGCACCAATCGGCACCTCGAGCGTCCGTTCGCCACCGCAACCTCGACTTCCTCGCGAGCCGCGGCCTGCGTCCCGGACAGCAGCCGATGCCGGGGTATGCGCACACTGACGCAGCTGCCCTCCCCTAGAGTCGAATTCACCGCGACCGAATACCCAAGCAGCCGGGACACCTCGCGGACGATGGCAAGACCCAGACCCACGCCGAGACGCTGATTGCCCTGCGGACCTATCTGATAGTACTCGTCGAAAATCCGCTCCAACTTCTCGTCCGGAATGCCGACCCCGGAATCCTCGACCTTGAGCAGCAGGGCGTCCGGCTCGACGGTCTGCGAGACGCGCACATAGCCCTGTTCGGTATATTTGAGGGCATTGCCGATCAGGTTTTGCAATAGCTGGGTGAGCAAGGTGCGATCCGTGGACACGACGACTGGAGCATCCGCGAACTCCAAGCGAAGATTCTTCGCGGCGGCCGCGGGCCCGAACTCCCGCGCGAGGTCTGCGAATGTGGCCGCGAGACTGACGGGCGTGAGCTGCGGTTCGATGGCACCCGATTCGAGGCGGCTGATGTCCAGCAGGGTGTTGAGCAGGCGGGTCGCACTGTCGATGGCCGTTTCCTGATGAGTCACGAGTTGGTGCAATTCAGGCGCCTGCTCGGTGAGCTTGTGCATGGAGGCATTGATCAGGCGGATCGCCTGCAGGGGCTGGCGAAGATCGTGGCTCGCCGTGGCGAGAAAGCGGCTCTTGGCTCGATTCGCCCGATCCGCCTCCTCGCGCGCGGCAACCAGCGCCTCGCTGATGGCGCGGCGCTCGGTCATGTCGCGAATCGCCGCTGCCACGAGATTCTGATCGCCGTCGCGAAACGGCGAGAGGCGGATTCCTGCCGGAAACTCGGACCCATCGGCACGCCGCGCAAACAAGTCGCTGATCCGGGCACCCATCTCGCGGCTGCTTGGCTGGTGCACATAGTTCGATACATGCGCTCCGTGACGGGTGTGAAACCGTTCCGGAATCAGCAATTTGATGGGCTGGCCGATGAGCTGCTCGGGCGTATAGCCGAACATGCTGCTGGAGGTTTCATTGGAGAATCGAATGATGCCTGCGGCGTCCACCACGAGCATCGCGTCAGGAGAGAATTGCAGCAGCCGCTGCGCAATCGAGCTGATTTCGCCCATGATGGCCTTTCGCTACTCGTATGGACCGGTCGGCGTGGCGGAGCGCTACGGATTGAACATAGCAATTGACCATACCACAATTTGATTGCGATAGTGGGAACGGCCGGGCGGCTCCGCCCCGGTAAGGGATGGGCGCAAAATTCTGCGGTAATTCACGACTGGCCGGAATCGGCTCATGCCGCAAACTGAGGGTTGATCGAGCGCAATGGGGGACGTCATTGGATCAAGTCAAGGCGAACTGGTCAGGCTCGGATCTCGTGCTCAAGCAGTTGATGGAATTCGCACGGGTGTCGGCGCTTGCGGAAATGGCGAGCGGCTTTGCCCACGAGCTCAATCAGCCGCTCGGTGCAATCGCGACCTTCGCCCAAGCCGGCGAGCGGATGCTGGACCGGCCGGATCCCATGGTGAAACGCGCACTCGACGTTTTTCGCCAGATCAATCAGGCCGCGCTCGGCGCGGGCGCGGGTATCCAGCGCATCCGCGGGCTGTTCGAGAGGGGCATTCCGACCCGGACACGATGCCAGTTGCCCGAGGTCATCGCGGAACTTCAGCCGGTGCTCGATATCCTAGCCTCGAGCAGCAAGGGCATCGTGCGCGTGGAGGTGCCGGGAGCGGTGCCGGATTTGCTCATCGATCGCGTGAGAATTCAGCACGTGCTGTTCGCCCTGACCCAGAATGCCGTGGATGCCAGCGTCGAAGCATCGGGTGCACCCTCGATTCGAATCGACGTATCCGCAGATCGCTATTCCGTCGAGACCGGTATCACCGATTCCGGTTCCGGGGTCCCCGCGGGAGTGCGAGAACAGCTTTTCCGGCCTTTCTTTACCACTAAACCTCAGGGCACCGGGCTCGGCCTGGCGTCGAGCCGTGCCATCATCGAGTCCCATGAAGGAAGCATCGGATTCGACAATCTTCCGGCGGGGGGCAGCCGATTCTGGTTTCGCTTGCCGGTAGCATCGGGCTGATAGGAGCGGGTATGACCAAGACCGTTGATAAGAACAACGCCCCCGTGATCTACCTGGTCGACGACGACGAGGGGATGCGCCACGCCCTGGACACCCTGTTGAGCACGGTGGGCTACAAGACGGCGGTCTTTGCCCGCCCGAACAAATTCTTGGCCGAAATCAAGCTCGATGCGCCGGGTTGCCTGGTGCTGGACATCCGCATGCCGGACATGAGCGGACTCGAGGTGCAGCAGCACCTCAACCGCATGGGGTCCATGCTGCCCGTCATCTTCATCACCGGTCATGGCGATGTACCCATGGCGGTTCAGGCGATGAAGGAAGGCGCCTTCGAATTCATTCAGAAACCCTTTCGGGATCAAGATCTGCTCGATCGCATCAATCATGCCCTGAAGCTGGATGCCGAGAATCGCACCACCGTGGCGCGCCGCGCCGAAGTGCTGCATCGGCTCGAGTCCCTGACCCCCCGCGAACGGCAGGTGATGGATCTGGTCGTGGAGGGCGCGGCGAACAAGGTGATCGCGATCGATCTGGACCTGAGCGAGCGCACCGTCGAAATCCATCGCGCCAAGGTCATGGAAAAGATGGGAGCGCGTTCCGTCGCGCACCTCGTGAGGCTGCACCTGACGTTGACCGACGACGGAAAGCCGCATACCTGAACGGACCCCGCCCGCGGGTTGCCGCAAACTGATTCGGTAGTTCCCGATGGAACGCTGGGGGGGAGCGCGGATAATCACCCGCACCAGCCCTTCGGTAGCAGACAAATGCCCTCACTGCCCCTCACGTTAACCTTTCATCACATCGACCGCTCGGGCGCTCTCGAAGAGCGTGCGCGCAAGCTGGGGGCGCGTTTGCAACGATTCAGCGATCGGATCATGCAGTGCCACATGGTGTTCGAGGGTCCGGACGGCCGCCGCGACGGCGGTGCGCCCTTCTGCGTCAAGATCGAGCTGAGCGTGCCGGGCGCGCACATTCATGCCGACAGCCTGCGTGCCGACGGCAGAGGGCATGAGGACATCTATCTGGCTTTGCGCGACGCATTCAACAATGCCAAGCGGCAATTGCAAGGTCTGCATCGCGATCGCTCCGCGCACTTTTCAGCCGCATGAAGCTCGACTCGGCCGCATAAGGCCCGACGCCCAACCTCTTTAAAACGGGCTCAAATCGATTCGAGATAGGCGACGACCGCCTGCATCTGCTCCTTCGATAATTCCTTGATCACACCGTGCATCACGGGCGCCGTGCGCAGCGCGCTTTGAATCACGAGCAGCTGCTTGAGCAGGTAGGGTGCGTGTTGTCCCGCCAGGCGCGGAAACATGGCGAGGCCCTCGGCATGGGCGCCGTGGCACGAGGCACAGGGCGGTATCTGCCGCGCCGGCACTCCTTCCTCGAACAGATGCTTGCCCTGGGCGATCAGCGCCGAATTCCCTCCCTTGCCGGGCGCGCCGGGCTGCGCCGCAAAGTAGGCGCCAAGCGCACTGATCATGGTGTCGCTGAGCTGGGACGCCATGCCCCACATGTAGGCTTGTGCATCAGGATCCGCGCGGGTTTGATCCTTGAACGCCTTGAGCTGCAGCTCGATGTACGGTGCCTGCTGGGCCGCCAGGTTCGGAAACGTCGGCGAGACGCTCCGCCCGTTCACGCCGTGGCAGGTACCGCAGGATTCGACCGTCTTGTGCAGCGCCGCCTTCTGCGCGTCGGTCATCAAGCCCGCCGCCGCATCCGCGCCGCGGGCCATGCCGCCGAGGCTCACCGAGGCGGCCATCGCCAGGGCTAGAACCGAATTTAACTTGGTCATATTCCTCTCCTTGAATTCGGTCTAGAAGTTCAGCCAAACCAACAAATACATCGTATTGTTGTCGCTGGCATTGCGTCCGCTGCCGTCATAGTTGGTCTTTTGCCCGTTGAACTTCTCATAGCCGACGTACTGCGCCTGCAATTTGGTGTTGAGCCACGGCAGGTAATTCACTTCGAGGAGGTACCCGCTGGTGTCGGGGCTGTTGTTCGCACTCCCGGTGAGGGGAGCCGGGGTGTAGAGAACCGCGTCGCTGCCGCCGGTGGTGCTGAAGTAGCCGATCGTCCCGCCGATTCTTCGCTGGAAGTAGTATTCGCCCGTCAACTTGAGCGTCTTCAAATTGTTGTTGGTATTGGCGGCGAATCCGTCGAGCACACTGGCGTCGAGCGTTTGGTGCTCGCTGATGTACGTTGCCAATGCCGTGAACAAATGATCCTCGCCGATGAACTGATATTGCGCATCCGCGGCGGTGTCCCTGAATTTATCCGTAACTCCGGCCAGCGCCGTGCCATTCCCCGGGTGCGTGTTTGCATCCAGGCCGAAGGCGCCTATCGACAAGGAGTTGCGGTCCCAGCGCTGCTCATAGGCCAGGCGCCAATAGGGAGCCGATCCCTGAACGACGTTGGACTGGGTGCTGTCCAAGGGGTGCGCGCCTCCCGGTATCGCCGAGGTGTAATCGGTGATTTCGGCGTAGAAATGATCATCCAGCCACATATAAACGCCGATGCCGCCGACGCTTTGGCCGAAGCCGCCAGCGCCGCTGTCGACCTTCGCCGACGTGGATGACCCGGGTGCGGAACTGCTGTTGGAATACGGAATTCCCCACGCAGGCGTGGTGTTCCAAACATCCTGGACCGTGGGATTGTTGTTCAAGGTGACACCCAGGATCATGCCGTGATCATTGCCGTTCGGGCCGCCGAACGACAAATGGTGGGCGAATCGAATATCCGTGTTGTCGAATCCGAAATGGTCTTCGATGCCGTCGTAAGTCAGCTGCACGAACGCACCCAACTCGTCGGCGATCTTGCCGGCGTAGAAGAAGCTCACCTGTTGGGGAAACGCCAGGTCGCCGTCCTTGGCCAACGCGCCGCTGATGGCGCTGTCGGGAAGCGCGGTGCTCGTATGGGTGTAGGAAATCTGCGCCATCAGACTGATCGGCGGTATGGAGTTGAGCGCAAGGGTCTGACGATCGGAGGTGTCGATTCCGGTGACCTGCTTGATGTTGTCGAGCACATAGCCGTTCAGCTTGAACTCCCGGCCGAACGGGGTGAGTTCCGGAAACACCGTGTGACAGGCGGCGCAGGCCATCCCGGTTTGCCGTGCAAAACTGGGCACCGCCCACCCCGGACTCGCCAGCGCGAGGCACAGTCCCGCTCCCAGCCATTGAAGGAGCGCTCTCGAAGGCCATCTCTGTTCCATGCGAATCATCGGCAGATCCCCCTTCTTGTTCCCTTGAGCGACAGACGGTGTAGGCCAACCGTGCGGCGAACGATAAACGCGCCGCGTGCGAATGCGAATAAGGGCTTGTACGTAGCTGGAAGCGCGGTGTCTGTGCGCTACCGGACGGATATCAGGAGTTCTCCAAACGCCGCCGTGGAAAGCGCGTATCGACGCCCGCGGCCGCGGGATGCAGGATGGCTCGGCGCAAATTTGGCGCGCGAGGGGATGCCGTCGTGAGGGACATGCTCGACATCATGTGGCAGCGACACACCTGCCGCAGTGCGTTCGATCCGCGCCGACATATCACGGAGCCGGATCTGCAGCGCATTCTCGATGCCGCGCGTTGGGCACCCACCGCTCACAATACCCAGAATTTCGAGGTCGTCGTCATCGACAACGTACGCTACCTGGAGGCGATCCGCGCCATCGAACTGCCGCCCGCGGAGACTTTCATCCGCGAGAACTTCCATTCATTGTCCCTGCCGGAGGCCGAGACCCTGCGAAGAAGGACTGGCCTGACCGCGAGCATGCTGCCCGCATCATGGCAGCAGGCAGCCGCAGAACCGGAGGATGAAGCGGGGGTACAACTGTCCTACATCGGCCGCTCGATTGAAGAATGCCCGCTGCTCCTGGTTGTCCTTTATGACAGCCAGCCCACCGCGCCGGGCTCCGAGGGACGGGCGCTCGATCTGATGAGTCTGGGGTGCGTGATGCAGAGCATGTGGCTGATGAGTGAGAACCTCGGCATCAGCATGCAAATCCTCACTGCCCTCGGCAGCGGCGGTTTGGAGGATCGGGTGCGGGCCATTCTGGGCATCCCGCCGCACTTGAAAATCGCTTTCGCGGCGCGGCTGGGCTACCCGTCCGACGATTCGGAGAGCTATTTGCGCGTGCGGCGCAGGATTTCGGAATTTACGCATCGCAATCGCTACGGCGCCCGCGATTGCGACGCTTGAAAGGGCGTCGGGTCACCCGAGGACATTTCGCGAGTCCCTGTTCGCGCCGGGCGCGTATGTAGTATTACCTATTACCGAGTCGGCACGTGCGCGCTAGCATGACGATGACATACGACGCATTGTGGGAGTCAATTCATGAGC
>JBARBX010000791.1:0-1864 GCA_049793535.1 Steroidobacteraceae bacterium
CTATCTTGGCTTGGTGGGGACCAATTCCACCGACGGCCGGGCCTCGATACCGAGCTTCCAGGCCGATCGCGAAGAATTCCTGGAATATGACGTGGCGAAGCTCATCAATGATCTCGGCACGCCGAAAAAGCCGGTGATCGGCCTGATGAGTTCGTTGGGAATGCAGGGGCAGTTCAACCCGATGACGGGTCAGATGGGCGACCCCTGGCCGATGCTCACCCAACTTCAGGATTTGTTCACCATCCGTTCATTGAGCGGCGACGTCGATCACATCGACCGGGACGTGGATGTCTTGATGCTGGTGCATCCGAAGAAGCTGCCGCCGAAGACGCTGTACGCCATCGATCAATTCGTCATGCGCGGGGGCAGGGTGCTGCTGTTCGTCGATCCGAATGCGGGCGCCGACACCAGCGGCCAGGATCCGTCCAATCCGCTGGCCGGGGCGATGGCCAACCATTCCTCGGATCTCGCGCCGCTGTTGAGCGGCTGGGGCGTCGACTACGATCCGACCAAGGTCGTCGGCGACTTGGAACGCGGACTGGAGGTTCGGACCAGCATGCAGGCGCCGCCGGTTCGCCACATCGGCATCCTGGGGTTGGGCCGCGACGACATGAATCGAAACGACGTGGTCACGGCCTCGCTCGACAAGATCAATCTCGCCACGGCCGGCGCGCTCGCCGCGCACCCCGGCGCGAAGACGGCCTTCGAGCCGCTGCTGCAAAGCTCGGCGAGCGCCGCGCTCATTCCCGCGCAGCGTTTCAACGGGCTCACGGACCCGTCGAGCCTGCGGGATGGATTCAAGCCGACAGGTGTCCGCTATGCACTGGCGGCGCGCATCACGGGGCCCGTGGAATCCGCTTTTCCCCAAGGCCCGCCGCCGGATGTGAAACCTGCTGCCGGCCCGCCCATCGCCCATCTGACGAAGGCCAGCGTGCCCGCCAACATCGTCATCGTGGCCGACACGGATTTGCTGACCGACTACCTGTGGGTGCAGACGCGCGAGCTGTTCGGCCAGCGGGTCGCGCAGGCATTTGCCAGCAACGGCGATTTCGTCGCGAACATCCTCGACAACTTGAGCGGCAGCAACGCGCTGATCAGCGTGCGTGGACGCGCCACGTTTTCGCGGCCGTTCGAACGCGTGGAGGCGCTCCGGCACCGGGCCGACGACCGCTTGCGAGCCAAGGCGCAGGAACTGCAGGCCGAACTGCAGCAGACGGAGAGCAAGCTGACCGACCTGCAATCGAAGCGTAACGATCAGTCCTCGCTGATGCTCTCGCCCGAGCAGGAGGCGGAACTCAAACGGTTCGTCGCGGAGAAGGCGCGCGTGCGCAAGGAGCTGCGCGAGACCCAGCGCGGGTTGGACATGGAGATCAATCGCCTGGAAACCTGGCTGAAAATCCTCAACATCGCGATAGCCCCCTTGTTGGTGGCCGTGGCGGGCGTGATCATTCTGTGGCGGCGCCGGCGACGCAGAGCCGCCCTGACGGGCACGACATGAGCCGACAGCGATTCATCTCCATCGTCATCGCGGCGGTGCTCGCGATTTCGGGAGCGCTGTACCTGAGTACGCAGCGCAATCTGCCAAGGGACTCGAGCGGGACTGCGCTGCTGCCCCATCTGGCCGACGAAGTGAATACCGTGACTGCGTTGAATATACGCAAAGGCAGCGCCGCACCTACCGTGACGGTGCACGAGCAGGGCAATCGATGGACCGTGGCGCAGCGCGGCGACTATCCCGCCGACGTGTCGAAGCTGCGCAAATTGCTGCTGGCCTTGAGCGATGCCAGGATCGTCGAGGAGAAGACCTCCAATCCGGCAAGCTATCCCGTCATCGGGGTTGAAGATCCCGCGACGGCGGGATCGA
>JBARBX010000792.1:0-5169 GCA_049793535.1 Steroidobacteraceae bacterium
GTGTCGATGTCCGCAGCCTCAAAACCCTCCTTGCGCAGGGCTTCGGCGGGTATGTCGATCGGTTGTTTGCAGTTGTTGCACAACTTGCGCGCCAATCGCTGCGCAATGATAAGGCTGACGGAGGTCGCAATGGCGTACGGCTTGACGCCCATGTCGACCAATCGCGTCAATGTTTGCGGCGCGTCATTGGTGTGCAGGGTCGAGAGGACCAAGTGTCCGGTCTGCGCCGCCTTGATGGCGATTTCGGCAGTTTCCAAATCGCGGATTTCGCCGACCATGATGACGTCGGGGTCCTGGCGCAAAAAGGCGCGCAATGCCGAGGCAAACGTCAGTCCAACTTTGTTGTTGACGTTCACCTGGTTGATGCCGGGCAGGTTGATTTCCGCGGGGTCCTCCGCCGTCGAGATATTGCAGTCCTCGGTATTCAAGATATTGAGACCGGTGTACAGCGAGACGGTCTTGCCGCTGCCGGTGGGGCCGGTCACCAAAATCATACCTTGCGGCTTGGCCAGGTATTTGAGATAGAGCTCGCGTTGAGGGGGCTCGTAACCCAGTGCATCGATGCCCAGCATGGCGCTGGAGGGATCCAGAATACGAGTGACGACCTTCTCGCCGAATAGCGTGGGGCAAGTGCTGACGCGAAAGTCGATGGCGCGATTCTTCGACAGCCGCATCTTGATACGGCCGTCCTGCGGCACCCGGCGCTCCGCGATGTCGAGGCGCGCCATGACTTTGAGCCGTGCGACCAGCTTGACCGCCAGTTGTACCGGGGGAAGGGCGACTTCCTTGAGTACGCCGTCCAATCGCGTGCGGATGCGGAATGACTTCTCATAGGGCTCAAAGTGAATATCCGACGCGCCTTTTTTTATGGCGTCGAGCAGTATCTTATTGACGAAGCGGACGATGGGAGCGTCCTCGACGTCGTCACGTCCGGGGGCGTCCGCGTTGGGGTCTTCGTCGCCGCCGGTGACCTCGAGATTCTCAAGGTCGAAATCGTCATCGGCCAAGTTCGGCATGGCCGCTTCGGCCTGATCCATGGCCTTGCCAACCGCCATTTGTAGCTTGTCGTCCTCGACCACGACGAACTCGATGCTCATCGAGGTCTGGAAGCGAATCTCATCGAGGGCGTGCAGATTGGTCGGATCCGCCACGGCCAGGAACAATCGTTTGCCGCGCTTCATCAGCGGCAGCACGCGGTGCTTCTGCAAGAGCTTGTCGCTCACCGCCCGAACCGCGTCCATATCGAGCGCTACCGCATCCAAATCCAGCAGGGGCACGCCAAACTCGTTCGATGCGGAAATGGCGATGTCGCGGGCCGTCGCCAGGTTCGCGGCCACCAGATGCGTCACCAGACTGAGGCGCTTTTCCTTTGACCGGGCGATTGCATCCTGCATGGCCTGTTCGTCCAATAGCCCGTCCTGGACCAGGCGCTGCGCAAGGCCGCCCAATGCCACGCGGCCCGTGCCGCCAACTGCCGCTATCGCGTTATCATTCATGGACTTAGTGTTAACCCCAGGCCGTTGCTTCTAGCGTACTATTGGTAACTAGTTGAGCAATTGTCAAATCATCCACGGATGGTCGCACATTGGCGCTCCAGCGCTCGTGACTTTGATCGCAAAATGAGGCTTCCCGGGGGGGGCGCCGCTGTAGGGGGCCCAAAAAAGAAGCCCCTCGCGAGAGGGGCTTCGGTGCTCGCCCGGCGGAGAGACCGCCGGCAGCGAATCGTCGTTACTTGCAGTTGGTCGGGACGTACTTGGTCGCAATGCTGCCGGCCGTATAGGGCAGCGACGCTGCACTGGTATGGCCCGCCGACGCGCATGCCCAATCAATGTTGCCGCCGATGGTGTTAGGCAACGCGGTGGAGCTGATGGACGGCGTAAGGGTCAGTGTGGCCGTAGCTGCAGTGCCCAACTGGGGGATCGCGGTCGTGTTGTAAGTAACCGTTATGGCCCCTGTGGTGGTGCTAACCGTGATGGTCGAAACGTACTTGGTCGCCACAAAGCTGGTGTTCCAAGAATTTGCGGCCGCAGCGAGTCCCGTCGTGCCGCCGGACTGCCATGATTCGGCAACCGCAGTCTTCGCAGAATCAGCAAGATTCAGGCCTTCCGTCACTTTCGCGCGGATGGTGTAGTCCTGATACGCCGGGATGGCGATCGCGGCCAAGATGCCGATGATGGCGACCACGATCATCAATTCGATGAGCGTGAAGCCCTTTTGCATTTTGTTAAGCATTTTTACTCCTGGAGGTGAACACGAAATAGAGACTTAGTCGAACCACGGCTTGCGCCTGTGACGGAAGATCAGCAAGTGCCATGCCAATACGCCGTACTTTGCTGTAAGTGCATGAATACATTGGGTAGTGAAGCGAATATCGGCCGGAGTCTTGACATATTTGCGTCGTCCGACAGCGTCATCGGCGACGCCCCGTGTCAACTAGTGACAAAAAATGTCAATGCATGGGCGAGCGGATTATTGTTGCAGAGTCTTTAGAGGACCGATGAAGTTCTCGTAGTGGCGCCAGCGGCACACGGAGTCCTTGTAAATCTGCTGCCGCACTTGCCAAGCGCTGGCGGTCACCACCTGCCGCTTGTTTTTATGGAACTCAAGGCAACGAGGGTCCCATTCGAGTCCGATAAAATCCAAGATTTTGCGCGACCATACCTCTTGATCGGCCACCAAGTCCTCGTAAGGCACCTCTAGAATGAACCCCGGCGGTAAAACCACGCGCCAATGCGCCATTATTCGACGGTGTTCACGGTAGTAGTGGGCGAGGTCGGATAAATCGAATGTGAAGTTGAGGCCCGTCAAGAACTGCTGGAAGTAGCAGGACAGACAGGTATCGATGGGATCTCGCTGCATGTAGATGACGCGAGCGTTAGGGAACACCGAGTAGATTAACCCCAGAAAATCGGAGTTTTCAGTCGACTTGTCGACGACGCGCAACGCGTTGGCCGAGCGGCCTTCCAGAACACCCAGATACTTTTCTGCCACTTTGAGGCGGTCCGGCTCGCTCATAATGCCGCCCGTTATTCCCGGTTCCTCGAAAATCAAACGATCCCAAAATTGCAGCTCTCCCGCTCCGAATGCCGCCGGATGCGTGGCGATAATCTGTTCGGCGAGCGAGGTGCCTGAGCGCGGCATCCCCACGACGAACACCGGCTTCGCCGAGGATGATCCAGCGATCCCAAGTGCCGATATCGCCTTCGGCGTGTAAGTGCGAATCAGTTCGTCAATGAGACGCGACCGCTTCGTCCGATCGTATTCATTCGCCGCGCTCTTCAACAACTCATTGCCGCGTTTGAAATTCTGGAAAGCCCGCGCATAGTCGTTGACGTCGTCGAAGAATTTTCCCATCGCAAAGCGCAAATTAGCCTCTGCCAGCGGGTCGATGCCACTCGACACTATCTCCTCAGCATTCTTGAGCCACTCGCCGTCGGCACTCGTCATCTTGCGAGTGCCTGCAATCCCCGCCCAGGCCCTAGGCATCTTGGGATCGAGTTCGACAATTCGCCTAAACGTCGACTCGGCCTCGTCGAATCTCCCCTCCAGTAAGGCGAGCTGCCCCATCCCGTGCAAGGCGTGAATATTGCGAGGGGCGCTCTTTAGCACCTTTGAGAAGCACGCCTTAGCATCGCGCAGGCGGCCTACGAACGTAAGAGTCAATCCGAGGTTGATGCGTGCGTCAGCATAATTCGGCTTTAGCTTGAGGGCGCGGCGCAGTGACGCTTCAGCTTCGATAAGTAGTGACCTGACTCGCAGCAAGTTCCCTAGATTGGCATGCGGAACCGGGTAGTCCGGTCTTGTGGCTATCGACAAACGAAAATACTGCTCCGCCTCTTCATAACGGCCCAGGTAGGACAGCGCCGACCCCAGATTATTGAGCGCCTCCGCATGCGAGGAATCATGCCCGACCGCTTCCTCATAAAGTGAAGCTGCCTCGGCGTAGGCTCCTTGCGACAGAGACTTATTGCCTCGGTGGAAGAGTTGCTGAGCCTTGGTCCTGTCTGCGGGGGCCGTCGTAGCGTCCACCGACTTCCGATTTGGAGCGGGAATCAGATTCTGCGATAGGTGCAGCACCAAGGATTGCGTCACGCTATCGGCGATTTCCCGCGAAACGCCGTTCTCGATCAACCGCCACTTGAAGGAATTCGCGAATTTCGCCTTTTTGTAGAAGTTAAGCTGCAATGGACGCACCTGGGTATCGGCACGCTGCAGTAATTGCTCCATCGAGCCAATGGCGCTACTTTGCCGCGAATCCTGCGTGGCGGAATTCGTCCGCGGCGCGAATTCCTCCGCCAAAGCGTCGCCGATTTCAGCGGCTTCACGCCCGTTCCACCACGCGAGAGTCATCGTTCTGTATCCAAGACTAGAGGCATAAGGGTGATCGTCCGCTTTTGACTATTACATAATCACACAATACTGCTTTGTGCTTTGAGTCACTAAAGCGTCATTCAATACCCAGCTTCTTTATGCGGTACCGTAACGCCCGGAAGGACATCCCCAAAACCTTCGCCGCCGCCGTCTTATTGTATCGAGTTTGTTCCAGTGCTCTGCGAATGGCATCGCGCTCGATATCTTCCAGATGATTGCCCAGCGCTCCACCACCTTGGGTATTTACGGCGACAGGTGAGTCGCCCCGAGTCGGCCGGAGTTGGATGTCGCCTGCGCTAACCTCGCCACCGGTGCTCAGAGTAATGGCCCGCTCGAGGATGTTTTCGAGTTCGCGCACGTTGCCGGGAAAGGCATAGACCTCGAGCGCGGCAAGGGCGTCCTTACCCAGCATCGGCGGGGCAATCTTCATGCGACGCCCCAGCCGCCGCAGAATCGACTCGGCGAGTTCCGGAACGTCCTCCGGCCTTTCGCGCAGCGAGGGTACGCGCAACTCAATGACATTCACGCGATAGAACAGGTCTTCGCGGAATTTTCCCTCGGCAACCAACATCGAGAGGTTCTTGTGCGTGGCCGACAAGATGCGGACATCGACGCCGACCTCAAGCTGCTCCCCCACCGGCCGCACCGCCTTCTCCTGGATGACACGCAGCAATTTGACCTGCATGTGAAGAGGCAAGTCGGCGATTTCATCAAGAAATAGCGTGCCGCCTTCGGCTGATTGAATGAGTCCTCGCTTGTCGCCAACCGCTCCGGTGAAGCTGCCGCGCTTATGACCGA